>DATDOR010000094.1:0-12157 GCA_035293165.1 Anaerolineales bacterium
TTTTTCGGATAATCCCCTCACCAAGTGAACGGTTACGTCTTGTGTTGCGAAATATTGAGATGTTACTCCAAATTGATATACAAAAACCGGCTTTTGCTTGTTAACTCAATTATAATGTAGAACAATGAAGAAGTTATCACAGGCCCGTCTTGCCAAGATATTTGATGCAATGTTACCGCTTGTGGCAACGCTGGCTGCATTGGGGGTGGGTGCAGTTATGCTCCTGTTGCTAGGGGCAAATCCGCTGGAAGGTTACGCCGCCTTGGTAGAGGGCGCGTTTGGCAGTGGAAATGCGATTGCAGATACGGCGGTGAAAGCGACGCCATTGCTGTTAGTGGGATTGGGGATTTGCATCGGTTTTCGGGGCGGGGTGATCAACATTGGCGGGGAAGGGCAGATGATTATGGGGGCGTTGGCTTCGATTGCGTTGGGGCTGGCTTACCCGGATGCGCCTGGGATCATCATCGTCCCAACGGCTCTTTTGTCAGGATTTTTAGCAGGTGGGATTTGGGGAGGCATTCCGGGGTATCTCAAAGCCCGGTTCAATGTCAACGAAATTCTCAGCACGATCATGATGAACGCGATTGCGGTGCAGTTTATGAATCTACTCCTGCGCGGCCCGTTGATCCAACCCAACCAGATTGGGGCCGCAAAGATTCCACAGACTTCGCGCCTGTCGGACGCGTTCGACCTGCCCCGGTTGATCCCGACCCGGTTGCACCTGGGCGCGCTGATTGCCGTGATCCTGGCGTTTGCCGTGTATTTCTTTCTCTGGCGGACGACGGTGGGGTTCCGAATCCGCGCGGTGGGGTTGAACCCGCACGCATCCCGGTATGCGGGCATTCAGGTAGAGCGGTATATCGTGCTTTCTTTACTTTTGAGCGGGGCGTTTTCGGGGTTGGCGGGAGCGGTGCAGGTTTACGGAGTGAACCATTTCATGATCACGGACGGTTCGGCAGCAGGGTTTACGGGGTCGGCGGGATTCAACGGGATTGTGGCGGCGTTGTTTGGGCAGTTGCACCCGATTGGGACAATACCAGCTTCGTTTTTGTTTGGGGCATTGCTGGTGGGGGCAAATAAGCTGCAACGCGCGATCCAGGTTCCAGCAGCGTTGATCACGGCATTGAATGGGCTGGTGGTCGTTTTCGTCGTCAGCATTGAAATCTGGCGGCGGCAACGGGCACGAAAGCGCGCCATTGAAGAGGTGGGATTAGAGGTAAGTGAAAAGGAGACGGTGATCGGGACGAGCCAACCCGCCCAACAGGAGGCAGGAAATGATTAGCGAGTTGTTCGCCGGTTCGGTGATTATCGGGATTCTCACGTCAGGCATCCGTCTGGCAACGCCTTATCTCTATGCCGCAATTGGTGAGACGCTAGGACAGCGTAGCGGTGTGTTGAATCTGGGCGTGGATGGGATTATGTTGATGGGGGCGTTTTCGGGATTTTACGTCGTTTTTGCAACCGGGAATTTGTGGGCGGGATTGTTGGTG
The DNA here is from genome assembly GCA_035293165.1 of Anaerolineales bacterium. Lineage (GTDB taxonomy): Bacteria > Chloroflexota > Anaerolineae > Anaerolineales > JABWBV01 > JABWBV01. The sequence goes on from DATDOR010000094.1 coordinate 1,491, forward strand.
GCGATGCTGGTGGGCGCGTTGATGGGGCTGGCAATGGCGTTTATCAGTGTCACCCTGCACGCGGAACAGGGAATCAGCGGGATTGGGGTGTATCTGTTTGGCCTGGGGATGAGCGATTTGTTGTTCCAGAAATTGGTGAACAACGTCGAGACGGTGAGGGGGTTTCCAGAGGCTCCCATTCCGCTCTTGAGCAAGATTCCGGTGATTGGGGAAATCTTTTTCAGCCATAACGTGTTGGTGTATGGCGCGTATTTGATGGTGCCTTTGGCCTGGTTTGTGATCCATAGAACCACATTGGGGTTGAAAATCCGGGCAGTCGGGGAGAACCCGCAGGCGGCAGACACCCTGGGGGTCAGCGTGGCAAAAATCCGTTACCTGACGGTGACGATTGGAGGTGTGTTATCAGGAATTGCTGGTGCATCTTTATCCATTGCTTTACTTAACGTCTTTCAACAAAACCTGACGAATGGCCTGGGTTTTATTGCCATTGCCCTGGTGTATTTTGGCGGGTGGCGGCCCGGATGGGTGTTGGCCGGTTCCCTGCTCTTCAGCCTGATCAATTCGCTTCAGGTCTGGGTACAGGTCAAGGGTATTCCGGTCCCGTCCGATATTGCCGTAATGATGCCCTATCTGCTCACGATTGTGGTGTTAGTATTATCGTCCCAACGGGTGCGGCAACCCTCAGCGTTAACCAAACCCTTCGAGCGGGCAGGGTGAAAAAAAGTAACTACTCAGCCGGGTAGAGGATTAGCCTTCCTTCTTAGCCAGAGCAGTTACAAAAAATAGAAATTGGATGGAGGATCCAAATGAAGAACAAAATTATTTTCCTTTTTCTCTTAGTTTTCGCCTTGGCTCTTGCGGCTTGTGGTGGAAGTACGGGCGGCGGCGATACAGGCACGTTTCGCGTGGCCGTCGTGATGCCAAGCGCCATCAATGATCTTGCGTTCAGCCAGAGCATGTACGATGCGTTGATCAAAATCCAAACCGAAATGGGCGGCGCGGAAAAGTTCGAAATCGCCTATTCCGATAACATGTTCGTCGTCGAAGACGCCGCAGCCGCGATCCGCGACTACGCCACGCAGGGATACAACCTGATCATCGCCCATGGCTCACAGTATGGCGCCTCTCTGCAAGAGATCGCCCCTGATTTCCCTGAGACCAGCTTTGCCTGGGGCACGGCCGGAGATACGTTTGGGCTTCCCAATGTATTCTCCTACGAAGCCCTCTCCCAACAGGGAGGGTATGTCAACGGCGTGGTTGCCGCTGCCCTATCGCAGAGTGGCACCCTTGGGGTTGTCGGCCCAATCGAAGTTGGGGACGCGAAATTGTACGTGGATGGGTTCATCGCCGGGGCAAAAGCACAAAACGCCAGTATTCAAGTAAATGTGAACTACATTGGCTCTTTTAGTGATGTTGCCCTGGCCTCGGAAGCAGCCCAAACGCACGCAGATGCTGGTGCGGATGTGATGACCGGTTCTGCGCAAATGGTCGTCGGTGCAATTGGCGTTGCCGAGGAACGCGGGATTCTCTGGTTTGGCACCCAATCCAACCAGGCATCTCTCGCCCCCAGCATTGTCGTTGCCAGCCAGGTGTATGATTGGACAGTGGTTGTCAACGACATCATCGCCAAAATTAAAAGCGGCACTCTCGGCGGAGAGGCTTATGCCCTCTCACTGGAAAACGCCGGTCTCCTCATCGAATTCAATTCTGACTACAACGTTCCGGCAGATGTCAAAGATTTAGCCGAAAAGACCATTCAAGGCATCAAAGATGGTTCGATCACCGTGAATGTCGGTGGGTAAATCCTTGAAAAACCTGACAGGTCTCAAAGACCTGTCAGGTTTAAACAAAATCATGCCCGATAACCATACCCTCCCCTCCGGCCACCCGCGCATTGACCACATGGAAATGCGCGGCATCGTCAAGCGCTTTCCGGGTGTGTTAGCGAACGACCATGTCCATTTTGACGTACGCGCGGGGGAGGTTCACGCACTATTGGGGGAGAACGGCGCGGGGAAAAGCACCCTGATGAAACAGCTTTATGGGTTGTACCGCCCGGATGAAGGGCAAATTCTCTTCGGCGGGCAGCCAAAAACCATCCATTCCCCTGCCGATGCGATTGCGCTCGGCATCGGGATGATCCACCAACACTTTATGCTGGTGGATTCTTTGACGGTAGCTGAAAATGTGGCTTTAGGGCTGCCTTCCTCACGGGGAATGTTGACGGATTTGGACAAGGTTTCCGTGCGAGTCAACGAACTGGCCTCTTTGTATGGCTTGCAAGTTGACCCGGAGGCGTATGTCTGGCAGCTTTCGGTGGGACAACAACAGCGAGTGGAAATCATAAAAGCATTGTACCGGGGTGCGGCCTTGCTCATCCTGGATGAGCCGACGGCAGTGCTGACCCCGCAAGAAGTGGATGACTTTTTCGTCACCCTCAAAAAAATGGCAAAAGACGGCCACGCACTCATTTTCATCTCTCACAAATTAAACGAAGTCGTGGCTTTTACCCACCGGGTCACTGTGCTGCGCGACGGGCGCAACGTAGGGACCGTTCCCACTTCGGAAACCGACAAGAAACAACTGGCAGAGATGATGGTAGGGCGTCCGCTAAACTTCAACCCGGATCGTCCACAAGTGGAAATTGGCGTACCCCTTTTACAAGTCAAACAACTTGAAACCCTCAGTGACCGGGGAACTCCAGCCCTGCGCGGCATATCCCTGGATGTGAGGGCAGGGGAAATCGTCGGTCTCGCGGGTATTTCCGGCAACGGCCAGCCAGAGTTAGCGCACGTGATCGCCGGACTGCGCCCCGCGACGGGGGGGCAGGTACTCCTCGATGGGGATGACATCACCGGCCATCCACCCATAACTATCATTGAAAAGGGAATCGCCTACATCCCCGAAGAACGGAACCGCGACGGGTTGATTATGGGTTTCACCATCGCTGAAAACCTGATCATGCGGGACAATGACAAACCACCCTATTCCAACAGTGGTTTTCTCAATTTCAAATCCATTTCCCAAAAAGCCAGTAGCCTTGTCCTGGACTTTAACATCAAAACTCCCTCTACCGAAACCCCGATGAAAAACCTGTCCGGTGGCAATGCCCAAAAGGTGATCCTCGCCCGTGAACTCTCCCGCAAACCACGCGCGTTGATAGCCGCCCAGCCCACGCGGGGTGTAGACATCGGCGCGACAGAGTACATTCACGCCCGTATTCTCAATCAACGGGCAGAAGGTACAGCCACCCTACTCATATCAGAGGATCTCGACGAAATCCTGGCCCTCTCCGACCGGATCGCCGTCATTTTCCACGGCGAAATTATGGGCATCCTGGACCGGAAGGATGCCACGCCAGAAAAACTGGGGTTGATGATGGCGGGAGAAAAAGCGCCGGCATGAAACATTTTCTTGGCTATCGCTGCTCCATTTGTGGAAGTGAATTTCTTCCCGATCAAGTCGCCTACAACTGCCCGAAGGATGAGGGGAATCTCGATGTTCTTCTCGATTTTGAAGAAATCAACCGGAAAACGACAAGGGAAACGATCCGCGCCTCGCGCCACCACTCGCTCTGGCGTTATCTTCCGCTCCTGCCCGTATCCGATCCCGGTGGGGAGGGGACGCCGTTGCACGCGGCGGGATTCACGCCAATCTTTTCTCCCCCAGCCCTGAAAGAGCAACTTGGTCTCCAACATCTCTGGATCAAGGACGAATCCCGCAACCCAACCGCTTCCTTCAAAGACCGTGCCAGCGCGGTTGCCGTTGCCCGCGCGCGAGAAATCGTTGCGGAAGTTATCGTTACCGCCTCCTCCGGCAATGCAGGTGCGGCCCTCGCGGGGATGTCTGCCGCCGTGGGGCAGAAAGCGGTGATCCTCGTCCCTAAAACCGCGCCCCCGGCCAAAGTTGCCCAACTGCTCATTTATGGTGCGACTGTCCTGCTCGTGGACGGAACTTACGACGATGCTTTCGACCTGACCCTCGAAGCCTCCCGTGAATTTGGCTGGTACTGCCGCAACACCGGCTACAACCCGTTCACCCTGGAAGGGAAGAAAACAGCGGCGTTTGAAATTTGGGAGCAATTGCTTGGAGATTGGAGCATTGAGAATCGAGAATTGTCAAAACCTTTATCGACTCTCCGCTCTCCTTTCTCTATTTTCGTCTCCGTAGGCGATGGCAACATCATTTCTGGCATTCACAAGGGGTTCAAAGATTTGTTGGCATTGGGCTGGCTGGAGCAAATGCCGCGTTTGTATGGGGTGCAGGCGGAAGGGTCAGCAGCGGTCGCAAACGCGTTCCGCGGGGGAACGGAGGTCATTACCCCCGTCGAAGCCAGGACTCTTGCTGACAGCATCTCGGTAGGTCTGCCCCGAGATGGAGTTCGTGCGGTTCGGGCGGCGACTCAGACGGGGGGTAGCTATATCACGGTTAGTGATGAACAGATTTTGTCGGCGATCGCGGCGTTGGGAAAGACAGGGATTTTTGCTGAACCAGCGGGTGCGGCGGCTTATGCGGGGTTGGTGAAAATGGTGGAGGGCGGTATCATCCAGCGAAGGGATCCGGTTGTGGTTATCAATACTGGAAGCGGATTAAAAGATGTTGGAGCGGCGATGAAGGTGGTTTCTTCAGCAACGGTGATTGAACCACACTTGCAGGCTTTAAAACGTGCCCTTGGGCGGTAGTTTTCGAGAAGTTGGAAGCACTTATTCGTAATAAGGATCATCAATAATTAGTTGAGGAGCATCTTGATGGAAGGAAATTGGAGTCGTTCATTTCGATATTGGCTGTTGACTCTGCTCGTTGTGATTTTCGCCCTTCTTGCCTGGTATGTAAGGAATGCGATTTCCCCATTGGTAATCGCGGCTTTGATTGCCTATGTGTTGACCCCTGTCGTTGATTTCTTAAACCAGCGTGCAAAAATCCCGCGCGGCCTCTCTGCAACGATTATCATCTTATTAGGTTTTGGCGCGATTGTTAGCCTCCCGGCCTTAATGATTCCGACGTTATTGGCAGAGGTGGAAACGCTAGCCGCGGACTTGGAGGACATTTTCCTGGCAATTCAAGCCTTTCTAGGACGTCCAATCGAATTATTAGGGTTTGAACTCCATCTGGAACAGCTTCGGCCTGATCTGCCTCAATTATTTGCTGATAGTATTGCTTCCATTACTGAAAACGCTTTTCATATTCTTGAATCGACCACTGTGAATTTTCTATGGATTCTCGTCATTCTGGTGACGATCTATTACCTGTTAGTCGATTGGGCACACCTGAAAAATTGGACATTTCAGCTCATCCCGGAAGTATATCAACCCGACGCAAAACATCTGTATCAAGAAATCAAACTTGTCTGGCGCGGGTATTTGCGGGGTAATCTGGCCTTGATGGGGATTGTTGGTGTCGTGTTCTCGATTGCCTGGATTGCTATTGGAATGCCAGGGGCGTTGTTTTTAGGGTTGATCACTGGCCTGCTCACGATCATTCCAGACCTGGGGCCTGCCATCGCAGTAGGATTAGCAGTTGTTGTGGCCTTATTCGAAGGGTCTAACTATCTACCCATTTCCAATCTGGTATTTGCACTTCTGGTTGTGGGGGTGTACATAGTGTTGATTAACATCAAAAACATCTGGCTACGCCCACGCATCTTTGGACGTAGTGTGCATATGCATGATGGGGTAGTGTTTGTGGCAATCATTGCTGCTGTCATTCTTCAAGGGATTTTAGGTGCGTTGATTGTGATACCTGTCCTGGCGTCTTTCGGCTTGCTCGGACGATATATCTACCACCGGTTGCTCGGCTTGCCCCCCTTTCCCGAACTACCCCAACCCATTGCAGCGCCCTCTGAGAAAACCCCGCAAAATGTCTCGTCGTGATGCGTACACCGCGCTGTTATACGCCCGTCAATCGCCGGTTTTTGGAAAGCTGGCTTATTTTTTGCTCAAAACGTTGGGCGCCGAAGTCCCTCTATCTGTTACGATTGGACAGGATTGTTTGCTAGTGCACGGTGGATTTGGAACGGTAATTCATCCCAAAAGCGTCATCAGCAATCGTGTGAAAATTTATCCTGGCGTGATACTCGGCCGGGCGGACATTTACCGCCCCATCGAAGAATCACGGTTTGAGGGCATTGTAATTGAGGATGATGTTATCCTTTCCCCCGGTGCAAAGATATTATGCGGAGAAGGAATACTGTGCATTCGTCGTGGTGCTGTCATAGGTGCGAACGCAGTTGTTCTGCAGTCTGTCGGAGAAGATGAGATTTGGGCAGGCATTCCAGCACGTTGTGTTGGGAAGAGAAATACCATTAAACCCCAAGAGTCCGTTGCTTGACAATGCCCCTCTCAAGCGTTAAAATTCCGCCGCCATTGACCAAATAATGCCGAGGTAGCTCAGTTGGTAGAGCAGCGGACTGAAAATCCGCGTGTCGCCAGTTCGATTCTGGCCTTCGGCACTCGCAAAGTCAACCGTTTGACAACCAAAAAGCTCTCAGGTACAATGCGAAGGCTTGCAAAGCAAACACTTGCGGGTGTAGTTCAGTTGGTAGAACACCTCCTTGCCAAGGAGAAGGTCACGGGTTCGAGTCCCGTCACCCGCTTTGAGAAAGGCTGATGGCTTGTAGCTGTCGGCCTATTTTTTACCGGCGACGTGGCCAAGTGGTAAGGCAAGGGTCTGCAAAACCCTCATTCACGAGTTCGAATCTCGTCGTCGCCTTTTGATAAATACTGGTTTTTTATGGATGCCCTGCCTGAAAAGGCAGGGTTTTTTTACCCCACATTCTCATCTCACTTTACGCCTGTTGCCACATTATAATCCTTCAAAATGTCCATCACGCTATCTAAAATCAAAGCTTCGGGCGTCGCGGCCAGGGTTCCTGAGCGCACACGTGGGTATTGAGCAGGTGCAAACTGGCTCAATAGCGCAAGCGGGATCGGCCTTGCACCTAAATTTGTGATTAATCGTTCCAACGCATCCTGCACTTCTGGCCACCCCCAGTAATACCTTGCCCGGTCGCTCAAACTGAACTTCCGCGCAAACTTCTGCTGCTCCGGCGGGCCGTGATAATACTTCCGCCAGTGTTCGGGATGGCGCACCATGACCGCCTCCAGCACCGCCATCAAATTCGACCGTTCCGAGGGGGAAAATAGCTCATTCTCCATCATCGCCAGCGCAAACACCGCCTCTCGAAATGCAAACGTCAACGCCGGGCCGACCTTCAAAATGGCGAAATGATCCCTCACCAGATTTTTCAACGCCTCCCGCGTTTGATAATCCGTTGAATGCGCTTCGTACACCAATCCCGTCTCTGACTCGATGAACCGTGCCAGGCCTTGTGCTTTTTCCGGTTGATAATCCATGACGAAATCATCCCCAAACTCCACACCGGGTTGCACTACCACCGCAATCACCCGCTTCCAGGCTGATTCCAACCCCTCCCGCCAGAAAGCCGCACGAGTATGCTCAAGTGTTTCCCGCACCCCATCCACGGTCGTAATGGTTATGCCCTCTTCATGTTCCTGTGCACCTCCTGGGACAGGAACTTCCGTTCCGATCACATAACTCGGCGCGGGCAGATTCTCCACGCGCGCCGCCTCCGCCGCTTTCGCCAACCGCGCCGCCCGCGCAGCACTTACTTCCACCGGCAACGCACCCGTGGGATCATCCCCCAAATTTATACTGGCATCCAGATGAATTTTCACAAATCCCGCTTGCACATACCCGCGAATCATTTCCTCCGCCTTCTGCATCGCCACTTCCGCAGGCTCATACTGCCACACTGACGGCCCCAAATGATCGCCGCCCAAAGTGACACGTTCGACCGGAAATTCATTCTCCCTGGCAATTTTCCTCACAAATCGCACAAAATCCACTGGCTTCATCCCCGTATATCCCCCGTATTGGTTCACCTGATTACACGTCGCCTCAATTAATACCTGGCAGGTTTCCGAAACCTGCCAGGTTTGAGACATGACCGCCTGCAACACCCACGGATGCGCCGAACAAATCGAGGCAATTCCCCGCTCCTCCCCTCGCTTCTGCGCTCGAATCATTTCATCCAAGAACTTCATCACACCTCACGTTTCCCTAAATACCTCGTCGCCACAACCAACCCCGGCTGCCCATCCGTCCCTCCCGGTTTCTCAGTTGAAAGCGCGCCACATACAGTTCCCAACCGCAAACAGGTTTCCAAATTCCAACCCTGTAAGAATCCATACACAAACCCCGCATCGAACGTATCCCCTGCCCCAACCGTATCTACCAACTGTATGGGGATGGACGAGACTTCGACAACCCGATCCCCTTGCACGCCCAAGGCTCCTTCCGCTCCTCGTTTGACGGCGACGATGCCTGCCTGGGCAGCAAGATGTTTGGCGGCTGCGCGGGGGGTGGTAATCCCGGTCAGGGCGCGAGCTTCGGCTTCGTTGGGAAGGAAAACATCCGTGAGCGGGAGGAGTTCGCGGACGCCCGTCCACTGTTCGGCGGGGTCCCAGTTTGTGTCGAGAGAAGTGGTCAGCCCGAGGGCGCGGGCGCGGTGAAAAAGATCGGGTAACCCCGGTTGGAGGGCGGTTTGCAGGAAGTAGCTGGCAACATGCAGGTGGCGGGCTTGCGTGAGCAGATGATCGGGCACGTCGTCTGCCTGGAGCGCAGCAATCAACCCCACGTGGGTCAGCATCGCCCGGTCGGTGGTCGTGTTCAGGATTACGGTCAGGCCGGTTTGCCCGCTGGGGACACGGATCACGTTCGATATATTCACCCCGCGCTTCTCCATCTCCTCCAGCATGAACCACCCGAACACATCCTCCCCGCACACGCCAACAAACGCCACCTTCAACCCCAACCGCGCCACCCCGCATGCGAAAATGACGGATGACGACCCCACGTTCAATGATGCGCTGTCCACGAGTTTTTCCACCTGCCCAAACGATGGGACGACATCCCCGGATAGGATGAGGTCGGGGTTGATTTCGCCTGCAACGAGGATGTCAAAAGGGGTCATTTGAAAATTAATGATATTTCGGCATCATATCCCCATGCGCTTCAATCAAGTCGTCTACGAGTGCCCAAATCTGGTCAAGGCTGAGTTCGGCGGCGGTGTGGGGGTCGAGCATGGCGGCGTGGTAGATGTGTTCACGCTTGCGACTGAGGGCGGCTTCTACGGTGAGGGATTGGACATTGATGTTGGTTTGCATCATTGCGGCAAGGTGGGGGGGCAGGGCGCCGATTTTGGTCGGCTGGATGCCGCTTTTGTCCACCAGGCAAGGGACTTCAACACAGCAGCCCTGCGGGAGGTTGTCAATCAGGCCGCGGTTGGGGACGTTGCCATAGACGACGCGGGGTTGGCCGGTTTCGAGCGAGTGGATGATGAGGGAACCGTATTCATGGCTGCGTTCGTGAGTGATTTCGAGTTCGCCCCGCTCGAAGGCGGCTTTAGCATATTCCCACTCTGCGATTTGATGTTCACAGCGTTGGATATACTCGTCCAGTGGAATCCCGTACTGCTCGATCAGGTCGAGGCGGTCGCGTTTGATGAACCAGGGGGTGTATTCGCTGAAGTGTTCACTGGATTCGGTGACGAAGTGCCCCGTCCGGCGGAAGATGTCGTAGCGGACGTGGTTGGGGATGTCACGGTAGCCGTGTTGGTAGGTCCTGGCTTCGGCGACCTCACGGAGGCGGGGGTACAGGTCTTCGCCATTCCGCTCAAATTTCAGGTAAAACGCCATGTGGTTGATGCCCGCGCAGATGTAGTTGATTTCGTCGTAGGGGACGTCCATGTCTTCGGCGAGCATTTCTGCGGTGCCCTGGACGCTGTGGCACAGGCCAACGGTCTTGATGTTGCTGGCGCGTGCCGTGCTCGTGGCACGGGCGATCGCCCAGCAGTTCATCGCCATCGGGTTGACATATTGGAGAAAGGTCACGTCCGGGCAGATTTCTTCCATGTCGTGGCAGATGTCGAGGAAGACGGGGATGGTGCGAAGGGCGCGCATGATGCCACCGATGCCGAGCGTGTCGGCGATGGTCTGGCGGAGGCCGTATTTTTTGGGAATCTCGAAGTCAATGACCGTGCCGGGTTTGTAGCCCCCGACCTGGAACATGCTGATGGCGTAGTCCGCTCCGTCGAGGGCGCGGCGGCGGTCGAGGGTGGCCTCGATTTTGGGCTTCGCGCCGAAAAATTCAGCGACTTTGTGGGCGACGATCTCCGAAGTGCGGAGGCGTTCGGGATCAATGTCCATCAGGCTGATGGTAGAGTCGGCGAGTTCCGGGAAAGAGAGGATGTCGCCGAGGAGATTTTTGGCGAAGACGGTGCTGCCTGCGCCGAGGAAGGTAATTTTTGGCATAGGGTTGAATGACCTTTCGACCGATCACCCATCAAGGGCGATCATCCCATCGCGTCCGGCCACGTAAGCATCATAAATGGCTTGATAGAGTCGCATGGTTTTCACGCAATCGTGGATGTTGGCAATTGGTTCGCGGTTTTCCCGGATCGCCGTGACGTATTCAGTCAGCGCGTCGCCGTCGCCGCCCAGTTCCGTGCTTCGCTGATCGCTGTAGTTTTCCGAGAAAACATTTTTGTCCTTTGTGTAGTGCCGCAGGCCCCAGAGGCCGTCTACAATCAGGTATTCACCCTGGCCGGTGATTTCAATGCGGTCGTAGTTTCGCCACCAAACGCGCTG
>DATDOR010000095.1:0-2318 GCA_035293165.1 Anaerolineales bacterium
GACATATGGATGGCATTCTTCATGGATTCGGAGGGGAATGAGATGGCGATACGCAGTCTATTACCCAAAGGATACTCTCCCACATAAGTACGGCGTCATGAAGCAATCGGAAACTGTGAAAAACAGGAGACTCTATGACGATTAAGGGCGCAGGTAACACAATCCGAGAGACAGTAACCGCGTGGGAGGGTATCAGCGCACACCCACACCGCTTTGGGGGTACAGAATTTCAGTATGGTACGCGGGAAATCGGCCACATACACGGCAATGTGCTCGTGGATATCCCCTTCCCCACCAAAGTCCGCGACGAGATTGTGTCCACCGGGCTGGCTCAACCCCACCACGTCCTGCCTGAATCGGGCTGGGTTAGCTTTTATATCCGCAAGCTGGAAGATTTTCAGGGTGCGATTGATCTATTCCGGCGGTCATATGAAATTGCCAGGAAGCAAAAGAAACCACAATTGAGAAAGCCAAATTCCTGATTCCCAATTACAATTCCCCCTTATGTGGAACAAAGGCTTCATTCTCTCCCTCCTGGCAAATTTCACTTACTGGATTTGCTTTTTCTTTCATATCGCCCTTTACCCGCTCTTTTTAGACCGGCAAGGATTCGACAGTACTACCCTCAGCAACGTGCTGGCCGTTGGCTCGTTTGGCGCACTGATTGGGCGTATCGTATCAGGCTGGGCCATTGACCAGTGGGGAGCCAAACCTTTCATTGCGTTTGGGGGCATCTCTATGGCTATTCTCTCCCCCACGTTGGTAATGACGGATAACTTGATGCTGCTTTATACTTTACGTATTGTCTTTGGGTTTGGCATCGGCATCTTTACCAATGCGACGCTTGCCCATGTCACCTACATTTCCTCTCCCGAAACTCGTGGGCGGGCCGTTAGTTGGTGGGGGGTGATGAACAACATTGCCAATGCCATCATCCCCCCACTGGCGGTTACGTTGCTGTTGATGTCCAGCTTTCTGGCAACTTTCACCTTTGGAGCGGTGTTTGCTTTTATCGCGGGGATAATTGGGCTGATGCTCCCCCGCGCGGGAAGCAAACCGACCCCGACCCCCGCGGGAGACTTTCACGCCCCCGTTCGCCCGTTCACAGAGGATGGGGCACCGTTCCCGCCTGTCCGGACAGGGTTCCGTATTCTCGTTCGTCCGGCGATTTTTCCGGGGATAGTGGCCGGGGCAGTGGGTTTTGCGTTAGCGGCGTTCATCTCCTTCGCTCCCTTGATCGCCGAGCAAAGCGGGATGGAAAATCCGGGGCTGTACCTGACCGTGTATGCGGTCGCCAACATCATCGGACAGTTTACATCCGGCCCGATTTCCGACCAGATGGGACGCCCGTGGGTGATCCTGCCGGGGTTTGTCCTGGCCGCGCTGGCAATGGGGGGGTTAGGGTTGGCGCCGCAAGCCGGGTTGCTTATCCCATTCGTGTTTGGGTTGGGTACGGGCAGCGTCATTCCGGGTATCCTGGCCTGGGCGGTGGACCTGGTCAAAGCGGAAGAACAGGCGCTTGCCAGCAGTACGGTGCTGGTAATGTGGGAGATTTTCGTCTTTACCGGCATCGCTTTTCAAGGACGGATGCTAGATGCTGGACAGGGCGCGGCTGGGTTTCAGACAATGGCGTGGTTGATTAGCGCTGCGATGGCATTGTACATGTTTGGCCTAAGGGCTGCTCATCGGAAAACAGTTCCTCAGGTGGTGTGATAGCGTTGCAAACTTCTCCCCCACCCTGGCCGCGTTTGAAGAGTGAACGGGGGCCGCACGTTCCCCTGTTCGGGGTCCGGTTGGATTCGCTGGAAAACCCTCGCACGGGCGAGGTGCTTCAGCGGTTGGTGCTGGAAACTCCCGACTGGGTCAACGTCGTCGCCATCACGCACGAAAACAGGGTGGTGATGGTGCGGCAGTTCCGGTTCGGGATCAGCAAAATCACGACGGAAATCCCAGGCGGGATTGTGGATCCTGGTGAAACATCCGGCGAGGCCGCGCGGCGGGAGTTGCTGGAGGAGACGGGGTATATCAGCGAGGAGTGGGTATATTTGGGGGCGGTCGAGGCGAATCCGGCAATCCAAAATAATCTGTGCCATCATTGGCTGGCCCGGGGCGTGGTGGAAAACGGGGAAATTGATTTGGGTGACGGGGAGGATATCGTGGTATTGGAAATGACACTCGACGAAATCAAGGCGGAAATTCGTGAGGGGAGGTTGCTTCATTCATTAGCATTGTCCGCGTTAGCACGGGTATTCGATTTGTGGAAGGATTGAATTTCCAAAAACCCGCTTCCATTTCCCTGGATTCTCTCTGATATAATG
>DATDOR010000096.1:0-5991 GCA_035293165.1 Anaerolineales bacterium
TTTTTTTCGGGAATCTCGTTGTTCACACTTTCGTTGACGAATACACTAAAAAACCATTTCATTTGAAACGTGGGAAATGATCGTTTGTGCTACACTACACTATCATTGCTATTCACCTCGTTTATTTTATGGACCCGTCCCAATTTTTCTCCAAACGGTATTTAATTCATAACCAGCTTGGCTCAGGAGGGGAGGGGGTTGTTTTTCGAGCGACGGACCGGTTAACAGGCAAAATCGTCGCGATAAAGCGAATGCATTTTGACCCTCCCGATCCATTTGGCGGCCAACAATCCAAAGCCAACGCCGAACGCAAAATCCTGATTGCGAATGAATTTCAGATTCTATCCTCTCTCCGCCACCCGAATATCATTAGTGTTTTGGACTACGGGTTTACAAATTTAGAGGATGAAATTCTGCCTTTCTTTACTATGGAATATCTGGAGGGAGCCGAGACGTTTTTACAGGCCGGGGCTAACCTGCCGCTTACCGAGAAAGTCCATCTTCTTTTACAGATTCTCCAGGCGCTTCAATATCTTCACCAACGTGGGATTTTGCACCGGGACTTGAAACCGGCAAATGCACTGGTGGTTAAAAAACACCTTAAGTTATTGGATTTTGGCCTTTCAACACATTTGGATAAAGCACATGGGACTTCTGGGACGCTTGCCTATATGGCTCCTGAATATATGAAGGATGAACCGCTCACGCCTGCATCTGATCTGTACTCATTTGGGGTCCTTGCTTATGAACTTTTTGCAGGGCAGCATCCCTATTTTGGAATTGAAACCACGCGGATTCTGGTCAATATTCTTTTCAGCGAACCTGATTTTCACAAGGTGGATGCCCCAAACAAAATTCTTCGAATTATCGAACGTTTGCTGCGGAAGGACCCTACTGAACGTTATCCCCGCGCCCAGGATGTGATTCTCGATCTCAGTGAGGCCATTGAGCAACCTCCCCCCCCAGAAACCCTGGCGATTCGGGAAAGTTTTTTACAGCAAGCGACTTTTGTGGGGCGCGAGGCGGAAATGGCCTTCCTGGAAAAAGACTTCCGAGAGATTCGCACAGCCAGTCAATTAACCAGGAGTTCCATCAAAGGCCGGGCATGGCTGATTGGGGGGGAGAGCGGCGTTGGGAAGTCCCGGCTATTAGGTGAGTTTAGCACGCGTTCGCTTGTACAAGGAGGGGCAGTTCTTTTGGGGCGAAGTTTCCCAGAGCGTATGGAGCCGTACCATCTTTGGCAGGACCCGCTCCGTTTACTGGCTGTATTAACTTCCCCAGACGAAGAAGATGCGAGTGTGTTAAAAGCGATTTTGCCAGACGTTGAGCGCGTGCTTCCCAATATGCCCTTTGTTCTGGAGGCACATCCCTTAGACAGTCAGGCGAATAAGTCGAGGCTTCGCGCAGTTTTGCACAAGTTATTCCGAACTTTGACGATAGAAGGGACATCTCCAAGCCCTCTCATTCTGATTTTGGAAGATATCCATTGGGCGGGGAGCGAAAGTATTGCCTTGCTCCAAGACATTCGGGAAACGGTTACGGATTTGCCGGTGTTGATCCTGGCCACTTATCAAAGTCAGGAAGTTCCGCCAAATTTTCCGAATCAGTTCCCACTTTTCCAGCACATGGACCTGAAGCGGCTAGGGGAGAGGGAAATTGCCTTATTAAGCACCTCTATTTTGGGGGAAGCAGGAAAAAACCCCCATTTGGTTGCGCTGTTGATGAAAGAGACGGAAGGCAACGTTCTTTTTCTAGTCGAAACGATTCGTGCTTTAGCAGAGGAGTCTGGGCGACTTACAGAGATCGGAAAAAGTGGACTACCGGATTCCGTAAGAACAAAAAGTATTGAAGTTTTATTATCCCGGCGGCTTGAACGAGTGCCCGAAGAGGCGCGACAACTGCTCCCTTTAGCGGCAATCATGGGGCGTAAGCTCGATCCTGCTTTGTTGCAACCTGACTGGTTTTCACGTGCTCGTTTTGATCAGTGGTTATTGGCATTGAGCAATGCCGCGATCATCCACTTGATCGAAGGGAATCAGTGGGCATTTACCCACGATAAACTCCGCGAAGTGGTCGTCAATAAGCTCCCTGCCCACCGGCGACGAGAATTGCACGTTCGGACTGCCCAGCGGATCGAGGAGGTGTATCCTGACTCATCTGCACATTATGGGAAACTGGTTATTCATTGGCGAGAAGCTGGAGCGTTTAAACAAGAATTTCACTATCTCACGCTGGCAGGAAAACAAATGCTGCAAATCAGCGCATACCGTGAGGCTGTGGCGTATTCCCAAAGAGGACTGGCCCTGATCCATGAGAATCGGGTAGAGGCGACAGTTGAGCAGCGTGTGGAATTCTTGACTCAGCAAGCAACTGCATTCGCTCATTTGGGGGACTATGAACACTCCAATCAGATTTACCAGTCAGCGCTGGCTATTAGCCAGGAACACCGGTTGGATACCGGTATGGCCGGGGCGTATGATGGCCTGGCAAAAAATTACGATGCCTTGGGAAATTACCCCGAGGCGCAGTCTTTTTATGCCTGGGCGCTGACGATTTTTGAGAAGAAAGGAGATGTGAAAGGGGTTGCAAACGCCCAAATGGGTTTGGGCCGGGTTGCCAGCCATTTAGGGGCATTTGAAGAAGCACAGTCAGCATTTTTGAATGCTTTGAAAATATTTCGCGAACTTGATTATCAACAAGGCGAAGGAACAGTGCTTTTGGGGTTGGGGGATACGGCCCGAGCATTGGGGTCTTATGTCGACTCAAAGCAATACTATCTGGATGCACAAGCAGCATTTCAAGCAATTAGCAATCTAAATGGGATATCCATGGCTTTCAATAATCTGGGTGTGCTGGCCGAAACACAAGGATTGTACGAAGATGCCGTTGTGTGGCATCAAAAAAGCCTGGAAATCAAGCGTGAAATCGGTGCACGACAGGGGATAGCGATTTCACTCAATAATATCGGGGTTGTCTATTACTCGATGGGTGATCTCACGGCTTCTCGGCAATACGCGGAGGAGACGGCAGCGATATACCAGTCCCTTAATGATCGGCAAGGTGTGGCCGATTCCTTCAATAATCTGGCGCTTTTAGACATTCAAGATGCCGACTACGCTTCAGCAAGAGAGCGTCTTGATGTAGCAAAGAAAATATATGAAGAGATTGGAGATCAGTGGGGGGTCGCGCTGACACAAATGAATATGGGAAAAGTAGCCCGGGAATTGCGTGCATATCCAATTGCTTCCCTGCATTTCCAGGAGGCTGTTGAAATTGCTCATGTGATTAAGCTAGATTCGGTCATTTTACAAACATTGATTGAACACGCCCCGGTGCTTATGCAGGCGGGAAATTATTCTTGTGCTGTTTTGCACTTGAGCCATGCCTATCACAATCCGAAGACGCCTGGATTTGAACGCTCTCTGGCGGGGAAACTACTAGAGAAGGCGAAGTATCATTTACCCCAGGCAGTGTATGCCCAGGCTTGCGAAGAAGGAAAAACATCCAGCATTGATGAGATCGTGATGAGAGATTTTATCCAATTTGATAAGGTAACACATCTTGACAAATAGAACACCCGTGCTAAAATGTATGGTATGCAATTTGCATTATCATCTTTATCCACAGCCTGAACTGTACGCCAAATCGAAACGAGAAACCTGGCCGGGCTGTGAACAGAACAAGGAGTACTCCCATGACTCGTAAAAAATCTTCCTCAGCTGTCCAAGACCCTACAATGGATGGTAATCGCGAGATTGCCCTCGAAAAAGCACTTGGTGATATTGTCAAGCGATACGGCGATGGCGCGATCATGCGTCTGGGTGATGCAGAACATATGATGGTCGAATCCATCCCCACTGGTTCGCTATCCCTCGACCTGGCGCTGGGCGTTGGCGGAGTGCCGCGCGGACGCATCACTGAAATCTACGGACCGGAATCTTCAGGCAAAACCACGATTTGTTTGCATATCATTGCCGAAGCCCAGCGGATGGGTGGCACTTGTGCATTTGTGGATATGGAACACGCGCTTGACCCGGCCTACGCCGCGCGTTTGGGTGTGAACGTAGAAAGTCTTTACGTTTCTCAACCGGATATGGGCGAGCAAGCCCTGGAAATTACGGAAACCCTGGTGCGTTCCGGAGCGATTGACGTCATCGTGATCGACTCAGTTGCCGCGCTCGTACCCCGCTCTGAAATCGAAGGTGACATGGGTGATGCAACGATGGGTGTACAAGCCCGGTTGATGTCGCAGGCGCTTCGTAAACTGTCTGGTGCCATTAAGCAAACCAATACATCGGTCATATTTACGAATCAACTCCGTCAGAAAATCGGCGTCATGTTTGGAAATCCAGAGACCACTACCGGAGGTCAGGCATTGAAATTCTATTGTTCAGTGCGATTAGATGTGCGCCGCATTCAATCTATCAAAGTGGGTGCGGAGGTGGTCGGCAACCGGACGCGGGTGCGTGTGGTGAAAAACAAAGTTGCACCGCCGTTCCGTGAGGCTGAATTTGACATTATGTACAACGAGGGTATCTCGAGATTTGGCGACCTGCTTGACCTGGCCACGAATATGGAAATTATCACCAAGCGCGGTGCGTTTTATTCTTACGGCGATATTCGTCTGGGACAGGGCCGCGAAAATGCAAAAGACTATCTCCGCCAGAACCCCGATTTGAGCACGGAAATTGACCTCGCTGTCCGCCAACAAGCCTTTTCCGGGATTCCCGGATATTCAGAGAATGGCCATGGTGGTGGGGACGATGATGACTATGGAGAAGATTACGAATAAGGGCTCTTCCGTTTTTAGCGGGAAATGTGCCGAATTTTGAAGGTGAAGGTGTACACCCCCACCTTCAAAATTCGGGGTCCCACTCCGTTAATTAGGGTAAACCCCGATCAAAAAGGGGAACGGGGGGTATGGTAATGCCTCACCCATTTAAGGTGTCTTTTGAATGAGCGGGAGGTAGAGTTTGTATGTTACCACTGTGGTAGTCAAATCTGTGTTATCCGTAGCGGTTGGGTTGGTTTGGGATGTAGCCGTGACCGTAGTGACATTTGAATCACCGCCTGCTGCGTTGCCTGGAACAGCGACTTCAACTGTGAAGGTTGCACTCTTTCCTCCCCCCAGTGATAGGGTAGCTTGAGACAGCGTAGCTGGCCAGGAACCACTGGCGGTCAGATCAAATGTGTCTAAAGTGTTTCCGGTATTGGTCACAGTCACCGTGTAAACTACGGTTGTTCCCGCATCTGCAGACGCAGCTTGATCTGCCGATAAAGCTACCCCAAAGCTTTGAGCTTCCACCGTCAAAGTCACCGGTACAGTCACGAGCGGAGTATCCAGATCATTACTGGTGATACAAAGCGTTCCAGTATAAGAATTCCCGATCGTCAGACCCGTTGTGTCGAAAGTGACTGCAACATCCGTGCTAGCGCCAGTTGTTATTGAACCGCTCATCGGGCTAACGCTAATCCAAGGAATATCGCTAGGAGAGGAACATAGTGGAGGAGGGCCAGTCACATCAATAGAGATATCATCAACGAAGAAATTCGTAACTCCAAAATTAGTCCCAAAAACCTCGGAATGAAATTCGAGCGTATGCATCCCACCATCTGCGTAAGCACCGATATCAACCGTTTGCAACGTGTAGCCTACCACCCTGCAAAGGGCGCTGGAACCATCCACCAGGAATACCTGGTTGCTATCCAGCAATACTTCGAGGTAATCTGCAGAACTGTCACATGCGACAGGGACTTCAAGCCAAAAACTCAAGCTGGCCGCTCCATTAGGAATGGTCACATTCTGGGAAACAGAGCCTTCTTCGTAAGCAGCGATGCCGCCAAACCAGGCCCACCAGGATCCACCGTGCGGACCCGTGCCTCCCCCAAAGCCACAGGTAGAGTCACAAATGGGTGTACCAAAGTTGGTTGAAGCTTCATTCCACACGGAATTGGGAGTCCCAGTTTCAAAACCGCCATCACCAACGATGG
>DATDOR010000097.1:0-3791 GCA_035293165.1 Anaerolineales bacterium
ATACCCCACGCAGGACTTTGATCGCAACGTGACGGCCTACATTGGGTTGATAAGCGCGGTAAACGGTTGCCAGTCCCCCTTTTCCGATCTCTTCGATAATTTCATACGAACCAATTTTTGTGTTTACCATAGATTTGGAACAATGCAATAAAAACAAGAATATTGGTTCTTTGGGATTTGCCGTGGTTAATGCCAGATTTTGGGGTGTGAGTGGGGTGTACACCCCACTCACACCCCAAAATCTGGGGACCTCCCCGCCGATTCCCAAAGAACCAGAATATTTGTAACTGCTCAGACCAGGCTGATGGATCTCTGAAAAAAAGGTGTGCGTGGGGGTATACCCCCACGCACACCTTTTTTTCGGGTCGTTTCCACTCTGAGCTGAGTAGTTACGAGTATTTTATCAAATCTTCATCCATGCTACCCCAATAAACAGCTATGACCCTTGTACCTGTTGTACTTCATCAGCAATCTTCGTTTCAAATTCATCTAATTTTGTGTCGCGCCCCAATAATCCAGCAGCCACACTTTCACCAATGAGGGTGACGCTCCCTTCAAGCCCACCACTGCCACCACTACCCAGGGTGATCAGTGTCGCTAAAAATTTGCGCGTGGCCAGGCTGAAGGTCGGAAGCTGCCAACGCACATCCACCCCTTCCTTTCCGAGTAAGGTTTGTTCAAATGCAGGTTCTGAAGAAAAATAGAGGGAAATCGCTCTTTCAAGGCCATCCCCTTCCGCATCAATCAGGGTGTGAAGTTTGCCTTTAGAATCGCGAAAGTGAACGGAGGAAGAACGGAAGCCGGTGATCCATGCAACTACCAATGCCCCCAGCAACATTGGAAAAAAAAGGAACAAATTGGAAAAACCTAGCTCTTCAGGACGGATCACCCATTCGAACATACGATGGACCAATTGTTTGAGCGTAAAGACATAAACCCACACCACTGCGCCAACGATAATGGATTGAATGACCAGTCTTCGTTCGGTGGCGTCAAAATATTGTGGCAGGTTACGGATAATGCCCAGATTCTTTATGGAGTCGATAAACGGAGTCAGCCAGGTACGCATAGGCTTTATGCTATCGTAGGCACTTAGGGGAGTCAATGCGCGCTTTGCGCCATTTTTGGAATTGCGGTATCATAGCATGGGCAGGATGTCTGGAGGATGGTATTAAGCATATTTTGGGCAGATAATTAGTGAAAGTTTTCCTCTGCTCAGGTAAAATCATAGAAATGAAAAATATTTTCACATGCTTAACGTCTCGATCCCAAAAACCATGGCCCTGTTTGGGGGTATTCTTGTTATTCCTGGCCATTATCTTTATCCCCCGTTCAACTTACGCCCAATCAGAACCTGGTACAGGCGTCACAATGACCGTCATTGTAGGGTTGGATGGATATTGTATGTACGAGCGTTGGATGCCTGTACGGATCACATTAGAAAATACAGGTTCAGATTTCGAGGGCAGGGTCGAAGCGCGCGTCGCAGATGGCCTGTCCCAATGGCGTTATGCCCAATTAGTCTCCCTTCCCGCCGTTTCCCGCAAAGAAGTGACGCTTTTTGTTTATCTTCCGGGCGGGGCAAATGCAGTCACGGTCTCTTTCCTCACGGATGAGGGGGTCGTTGTACAAACAGCCCGGAACCTGAGCTGTGCCCAGACCGGAACAAATTTGGTCGGTGTGTGGGCCTCTACGCCTTCGGTATTCAATATTTTCACGACACTCAGTTTTGCCGGGGGAAGAACCTCTGTTGCTCAATTAGAACTTGCAGACATCCCCTCGCATCCTGAAGGGCTTGAAATGCTCAACATGTTGGTCGTCTCAGATGTGGACACTGGGGCGCTTTCGGATTTACAACGCCAATCGCTCAGCGAGTGGGTGCAAAATGGCGGTAGGCTGATAGTTACGGGCGGTCCAGGCTGGCAGAAGACCGCTTCTGGATTACAAGAAATCCTCCCATTTCAACCGTCTTCAACAGTAACATTACCTGGGTTAAGTGGGCTGGAGTGGTATAGTCCCGAAAGTGAAGCATTGGACGGTGAAACAGTTATTGCGCTTGGAGATGTGCTTCCTTCAGCCGTTGTGTTGGCAAGCCAGGATGGGATGCCGCTGATTTTGCGCCAAAAGACCGGACATGGCGATGTGTTTTATCTGGCTGCCGACCCGGCGCTGGCTCCCCTGCGTAGTTGGACGGGGATCGAGCAGATGTACCAACATATCTTTACAACTGCATTGGATATCCCTTCTTGGGTGCGTGGGTTTTCTGCCTGGTATGAAGCTTCGACAGCGGTGGCCAATGTACCAGGGCTTGGACTGCCATCTATTTTCCTGATCTGTGGGTTTTTGGGGTTGTATATCATTTCACTTGGCCCATTGAATTACCTGGTTTTACGCCAACTCAAACGGCGCGAATTAGCCTGGGTCAGCATCCCCGTACTGGTGATCCTGTTTAGTTTTGTTGCGTTTGTGCTGGGTTTGGCAGCGCGGGGGACGCGTCCAATCGTTAATCATCTTTCGATCGTGCAAGTCTGGCCCGGACATGAACAGGCTTATGTACATGGCCTGGTCGGTGTTTTCTCACCCAATCGAAGCCAATACAATTTTGAAATCGAAGGAAACTTTTTAGCCCATCCCATTTTGGCAGGCCAGCTAGGGGGAAGTAGTTCCTGGCAATTTCTTCAAGATAACCAAAAAGCTGTTGCCGAAGATGTTCGAGTGGATGTTGGGGGCATCGAAGGGGTTGTCGTTTCCGGGCATGTTCCTGCCCCTGAATTTGCATCTGACTTATCAATGAATTTCTCGGGGACAAACATTACCGTCCAGGGTGAGGTGGAAAATAACAGCCGGCTTACCTTGAAAGATGCTGTTGTTGTCGGGCCGGGCAAGGCGCAACAAATTGGCGACTTCTCCCCTGGCGACCGGGAATCGGTGAATCTAAGTTTTCCTTTCATGAGCAATGCCTCCCCAAACAGTGGCGCCTCCCCTTTACCATCTTATTCTTACGACACTACCCTCAATGACTTTCTGGGGACAAACAACATTTACAGCAATGTCGATCAAGACCTGGCGAGACGATTCAACTTGCTTCAAGCAGCGTTAGGATACGGAGGCAGCCGGGGTGGGGGAATATACCTGCTAGGCTGGACAGAATCCTCCCCCCTGGAAGTCAATTTGGATGGAAAAGGATTTCGCGCTGAACATACCTCCATCTATGTTCTTGACTTAACCCCTGCCATTCAAACATCCAATACCACAAGCATCACCTTACCCCCTGCCTTATTTACCTGGAGTTCACTCGATAACTCTGCTTACTCTGAAGCACAACCTTATGGTTCTTACCTTTACAACGATACATACAGTTTTCGTTTTCAATTGAATCAGGCCATTGCGTATAAAAATGTCACAGCCCTCACCCTCCACTTAGCCAGCTATGGTGCAACCGGCCCCACATCCTTGATCATATCTCTTTGGGATTTCACCAATAACGAATGGGAGGTTGTCCCAGTCGAAAACTGGGGAGATCACAACTTGCCAGAACCGGAAAGGTTTGTCGGCTCTGGGGGAGAAATTCGCCTGCAAATCGAAAACCCATTCCAAAATTCAGTCGAAATTGAACGCAGCGATTTCACTTTGGTCGTGGAACAATAAATATGGCACCTATTATTGAAATCAATAACCTCACCAAACGATACGGCAGGCGAACCGCCGTTGAAGATCTGAGCTTAACTGTTGAAGAAGGAGATATTTGCGGCTTCGTTGGCCCAAACGGGGCGGGCAAAACGAGCACGATT
>DATDOR010000098.1:0-4042 GCA_035293165.1 Anaerolineales bacterium
TTCAGACTAAAGTTTGCGAATAACCGAAAAACAGGTATGCACCCCCCACGCATACCTGTTTTTCGGTTATCTTTCTAGTCTGATCTGATCCCCCGACAAATTCACCTCCGTCTGCGCCGAAGCCTGGGCAAGCAGCCAATCCACCAGTGCTGCCTCCTGGCCCGCGACTGGACGTGCATACAAGCGAGGCGGTGCATCTTCTTCAATCACCTCCGCCGAAACTTCCCTTTCGGGGTGGCGTTCGGATTTTTTCCTGGGGAAAGGATTGACAAAATCCTCCCGGCGGCTGATCACGACCACGATAACTAGAAGAATAATGCTGGCAATACAAACAAGACCAAAGAAAGCCGCAACTGCTAAAGTAAACATACTCATATTTTCCTTCCGGGTAGCGTTTACCCTAACGCTATTCGAATCGAGTTAATGATATGCAACAAACCTTGTTCGACAAATTCCGTTTCGGGATGGCACAAAATGATATATCCCTCCCCTTCGTAACTGGCGGATTTTTCCTGTCCAATTTGGGGAAGTTTAACGTCTGTTATCCAATCTCCCAGTTCGCGTTGCACCTGATCGTACCCGTTCACACCTCGTACACGGCCCCAGCCCTGTCCCCGCAAATAAGCCGCCCCGGCCGCGTACTTTCGAACCGGCGGCTCGAACTCGCCCAACACCATCAAGCGTGCCCATGCCGTTACACAATCGAAATCATGCGCACGGGACATCAGCGTGGTGATCTGTGCTCCAGGCGGGCGCATCCCCACCTCAGAAATCGCAACCGACCCGTCTGCCCGGTGAAACCATTCCAGGTGGCTCAACCCGGTTTCCATCCCCAGCACCTCCAATGCCTGTACTCCCGCGGGACGAATGGCTTCCGATACGTTGTCATCAACCTCGCGTGGCAGCACCACCCGCCACTGCATCCAATCATTTCGCGTTACTTCCAACGGGGCCGGTAAATAATGAGTCCAGGAATGCCAGACCGCTTTTCCGTTGATGGAAAAAGTGTCAAACGAATACTCCTCCCCAGTAATAAATTCCTCTAATAGGACCGGCTGTTTCGGGTGAGGGAGAATCTGCCACAGCGTATGGCGCAGTTCCTCCGCTGATGCTGCCCGAAACGTGGCCTGCGAAGCCGCTCCGGCAGGGGGTTTGACGACGACCGGAAATCCCACCACACCAACAAATTCCCACGCTTCCTGCTTGCTTGTGACGAGCCGGTGCCGGGCGCACGGCAGCCCCGCTGCGCGGAGCAAATCTTTCATCCTCGATTTATCGCGAAAATTTTTGGCAACCTCCGCCCGCGTTCCTGCAACGCCGAAGTGTTCTCGTGCCTCCGCGATGGGTACTTGAATCTGTTCATTAATCGCCAGTAACCGGTGAACAGGCCCCAATTGTTTTGCCAGAGACTCCGCTGCCCACACCAATTGTCCGGCGTCTAAGACATTATCCACCTGCCAGTTCGCGACAATATGAGCACGCACCTCTGGCGAAAGCATCTCTTGCGATTTCTGGCTGATGACTCCAAGACGAACATCTGGCAGGCTGCCAATCGCTTTGATGACGCGCGTGGCAAGATCATTAAAAATAGGGGTGGTGAAAAGAATGGTGAGCACCGCAAACCCGTTGAAGATTTTCCTTATTTTACCCCTTGTTGAAATTCGTTCAAATATCTGGAGACCTCCCCGCCGATTCTTAAAGAACCTCTATCTCAAATCGAAAAGCCCCCAGTGAGGCATCTGCCAAACTGAGGGCTAAGAACTGCTTGTTGAACGCCGCTTACAAATTTCTACCGCTCCCGCATCGCATAAGACCGCAGTACCCGCATATAGTTTGCCCGCTCGAACGCTGTCGGATCGGCGACGGACTTCTGGCTCATGCTGCCTTGCATCTGGTAGATGGATTCATACTCATTCTCCTCCATCCAGTTTAGTAAATCCATATAGATTTTCGATACATACCCGATTCCGCGCAAGAGGAGCGCAGAGGTCATCATGGCGGCATTTGCACCGGCCATCATGCACTTGAGTACATCTTGGGCGGTATGTACCCCTCCTGTCACAGCCAAATCCACATCCACCTTGTCATGCAAGATCGCCACCCACCGCAGGCGTAGTCGAAGTTCCTCAGAAGTGCTCAAAACGAGATTTGGCACGACATCCAGATTATCCAAATCCAGATCGGGTTGGTAAAAACGATTAAACAACACCAGCCCCCGCGCGCCTGATTTTGATAACCGGTGGGCGATGTTTGCCGTCGCACTGAAATACGGGCTTAGTTTCACCGCGATGGGGATTTTGATCCCAGAGGCCACATTTTCAATCAGGTCAATATACATTTGCTCTACGTCTTGCCCGGTTGTATAGGGATCAGTGGCAACATAGTAAATGTTCAATTCCAAAGCATCGGCTCCGGCTTCTTCCATCAACCGGGCATACTTAATCCACCCCCCGGTAGAATACCCGTTCAGGCTGGCGACAATGGGAATATTCACAGCTTCTTTTGTTTTGCGGATGTGTTCAAGATACCCCTCTGGCCCCAAATTGTAATAACTCATGTCCGGAAAGTACGAGAGGGCTTCCGAAAAACTATCTGTGCCATAAGAAAGATAGTGATCCAGGTCTATGCTTTGCAGGGTAATTTGCTCCTCAAATAGCGAATGGAGTACAACGGCTGCAATCCCGGCATCTTCCATCCGGCGGATATTGTCCAGGTTCTCACACAGCGGTGAGGATGATGCAACCAATGGATTTTTGAGCGAGAGGCCTAGGTAATTGGTGGACAAATCAATCATGATAAACTCCTGGTGTATCGTTCTTTTTGGCATTGGGTATTCATAGTCAAGATCTAATCCCCGATATCCATCTTTGCCATGTCCTCATACCGCTTCCACTGAGCATTAACGTCAGCTTGAGCATCTTTCAGAAGTTCTCTCGCCCGTTCTGGGTCACTGTGCACCAGCATGGTATAGCGGGTTTCGTTATAGACATATTTTTCCAATGGGATAGCCGGGGGTTTGCTGTCCAACTGGAACGGGTTTTTCCCGGCATCCACATTGCGTGGATCGAACCTGAACAACGGCCAATAGGCTGATTTTACGGCCAGTTTGCTCTGGTCCAAACTGTGTGCCAGATCGTATCCATGTGCGATGCACGGACTGTACGCAATAATCAAGGATGGCCCGTCATAAGACTCGGCTTCAAGGAGAGCTTTCACTGTTTGTTGATCGTCTCCCCCCATTGCCACACGAGCCACATAAACATTTCCGTAGGCCATTGCCAGGGAAGCCAGGTCCTTCTTCGGCAGGGGTTTGCCGCTTGCTGCGAACTTGGCAACTGCCCCCCGCGGAGTCGCCTTCGACATTTGACCGCCAGTGTTGGAGTACACCTCCGTGTCAAGTACTAGAATATTGACATTCCGTCCCGATGCGATCACATGGTCGAGGCCACCGTAGCCAATATCATACGCCCAACCATCTCCCCCGATAATCCAGACCGATTTCTTGACCAAAATGTCCGCAAGCCCTAAAAGATCGGCAATCATATTTTGAACAAAGGGTGATTTCACTTCTTCGGCTGCATTTTTCAACACGCGCTTAAGGTGTGCTACATGTTTTCGCATGGCCGTAATCCCCTCCTCATTAGACTGGTCGGAATGAATGAGATTGGCAGCTAATTCATCCCCAATGATATCTCTCAAATGGTCAGTGAGTTCAGTTGCATATTCATACTGCTTATCAATCGTCAGCCGCATCCCCAGACCAAATTCGGCGTTATCTTCAAACAGTGAGTTCGACCACGCCGGGCCGCGTCCATCCTTATTCACGGCCCAGGGTGTCGTGGGCAGATTGCCGCCGTAAATAGAAGAGCACCCGGTTGCATTCGCGACCACTGTCCGATCCCCGAAAAGCTGTGTGACCAGTTTGACATAAGGGGTTTCCCCGCACCCGGCACACGCCCCGGAGAACTCAAATAATGGCTCTAAAAGCTGCACATCTTTGACTAACCGGTGATTGAGACTATTCCGGTCTGTGTCTGGCAAT
>DATDOR010000099.1:0-7909 GCA_035293165.1 Anaerolineales bacterium
GCTTTTTGGGTGCTGACCCCAGTTGGGTTCAGTACGACGAACAGATCATCGCCAACCTGGGTTTGCCATTCCAGGTGGTTTGGACAGGTTCAGAAGATGCGCTCCTTGCAGAAGTTTCGTCTGCCTACAGCCGTAATGAACCTGTTTTGTTTTACTTTTACTCTCCTCATGCGATCTTCCAGCAATTTGACCTGACTCAGGTCGAATTGCCAGCTTATACAGACGGGTGTTACGCCGATGCTGCGCAAATCGCCTGCGCCTATCCCAAAGACGAATTGTTGAAAATCTTCAGCGCCAAGTTAGAAGCAAAAGATGGGAATGTATTTAAGTTACTTTCGAGCATGAACTATAGCAGTGATGCTCAAATCGAAATGTTAGCCGTGTTGAACGAAGGCAAAACGGTCGAAGAAGCCGCCCAGGCCTGGGTGGATGCCCACGAAGACGTGTGGCGGGCCTGGTTGCCATAAGGTTGTATAATTTGATTGAAAAAGAGCCTGCAAGTTCAATGCAGGCTCTTTTCTTTAAACCAAACTATACAGAACGACTAAGGTTTTCGGGCTAACCCCCTTCCCGGCTGAGCAGTTACTCCAAAAGTACCTGGTGAGTACTGTGGTAATGTAGATGGGATTTGTATATAATGAGCGCAGTTCAAAATCCTGACATTTCTGGTAACTGCACAGGCTAAAGCCTGGGAATTTCGGGAAAAAAGATATACGTGGGGTGTACACCCCCACGTATATCTTTTTTCCGGCACTTTTCACTCCAGGGCTGAGTAGATACCAATTCCGTTAATTTTTTAGTAAGGAGGTCTAATCATAAAAAAAGACCACAGCTCGTAACAAATATCCCACCGGGTGATTCGTTCACCTTTCAAACACATATCCATATTTTGCCTTCAAGGAGTTTTTAAATGAACTACCGAAATCTACTAAAACCGTACGTTTTGTTAATCGGAGTCCTGACCTTGGGTCTTAGCTTATATCTGTTCTCTCAAACACCTGAGACCGTCCTTGCCGATGATACCGCCGGTCCAACCAGTGTCACCATCGCCGGGTCTCTTCAAAGTGAGCTGGGTTGTCCTGGCGACTGGCAACCGGAATGTGCCAACACCCATTTAGGGTACGATGCCAATGACGACGTATGGCAGGGCGTTTTCACCGTCCCCGCAGGAAATTGGGAGTACAAAGCCGCCCTCAACAACAGTTGGGATGAAAACTATGGCGCCAATGCCGTGCCCAATGGGGGTAACATTTTCCTAAATCTAGGAGCGGAAACATCCGTTAAGTTCTACTACGATCACAAGTCCCATTGGGTGACTGATAACCAGAATTCCTTCATCGCTACTGTGCCGGGCAGTTTCCAAAGCGAACTCGGCTGCTCAGGCAATTGGGACCCCGGTTGTCTGCGCTCCTGGCTGCAAGACCCGGACGGGGATGGAACCTACAGCTTCACCACCACAGCCAGCACCCCAGGAAATTACGAAGCCAAAGTCACCATTAACGAAAGCTGGGATGAAAACTACGGGGTCGGTGGCGTACAAAACGGCCCGAACATTCCCTTCTCGGTTGCCATTCCTAACTCGGAGGTGACCTTTTCCTATGATCCCATCTCTCACATTTTAACCATCACCGTCACCTCCCCCGGACACGCCCAGGACAACAACGTGGAGTGGGACGGGGTGCGGCATGACTCCCGCGATATGCTCTACCGGACCCCGGGAGGGGCAGTTCCCGCGGGGACCCCCGTCACCTTACGCCTGCGGACATTCCACAACGATGTTACCGAGGTCAGCGTTCGCGTGTATTCCCTCAATGCGAGCGGACAATCCTTCGCCAACATGACCCTGGCCGCGAGCGATGTCTCCTGCTACCAGGATGATCTGGCCGCGGACTCCTGCGACTTCTGGGAAGTGCCCCTCCCCAATGCCGCAGCCGACAACCTGTGGTACCGGTTCATCGTCACCGATGGCACGGATACCGACTACTATGCCGATAACACACCGGCTTTGGATGGCGGCCTGGGCAGTACCAGCGACGATGTAGTGGACAACAGTTTTGCCCTGACCGTGTACGATCCTGCCTTCATCGCCCCGGACTGGGCATCCAACGCGGTCATTTACCAGATCTTCCCCGACCGCTTCCGCGATGGGCGCATGAACAACAACCCCATAACGGGAGACGTGCGCTACGACGATCCGGTGTTGGCACTTCCGTGGGGTACCCTGCCTGAGGGCTATTGCAGGAATTATGCTGATGGCAACACCAATTGCCCGTGGCGATTTGATGACACTCCTCCTGATTGGAGCCCAACCAAAGAGGGTCCACGTGGCCGCGACTACATGGGCGGCGACCTGAAAGGCGTTGACCAGTACCTGGAGTACCTCCAATCTTTAGGTGTAAATACGATTTACTTCAATCCGATCTTCGATGCTGGCTCCAACCACTCGTACGATACCCAGGATTATTACAAGATCGATCCCTACTTTGGCACGCAGAAAGACTGGAAAAATCTGGTCAAACATGCCAATCAACGCGGTATACGCATTGTCCTCGATGGCGTGTTTAACCATCTCTCATCCGACAGCCCTTTCTTCGACCGCTACCATCACTACGATACCCTGGGCGCATGCGAAAGTTTTGACTCACCCTATCGTGAATGGTTCTATTTCCATGATGTAGCGCCTGGCACAGGCACCTGTGTGGACGGCAACGGCACACCCAATGCCGCAAACTATGATGGCTGGTTTGGGTTCGACAGCATCCCGGTCATCAACAAATCTCTGACCGCAGTCCAGGAATACTTCCTGGCTGGTGATAATAGCGTGAGCCGCTACTGGCTGAACCAGGGCGCCAGCGGCTGGCGCATGGACGTGATGGGGGACGCATCCTTCCCCGCCGGGTATTGGGAGACTTTCCGCGGCGTGGTCAAAGACACCCAATCAGACGCCCTGATCATCAGCGAAACCTGGCAAAAAGACAGCACGCTGCTACGCATGTTGCGCGGCGACCGCGCGGATACCACGATGAACTACCGCCTGCGCGATGCCGTGATCGGCCTTCTCGCTCCCGGCAATTTCGACTCAAAAGGCTTTGCAGACAGCGGACGGCAAATCTCACCTTCCGAATTCGCTTCACGCCTGGAATCGATCCAGGAAGATTACCCGCAACAAGCGTTCTACAGCCTGATGAACCTGCTGGACAGTCATGATACAGAGCGTTTGCTATGGACACTGACTCCTGGTGAAGAAACAACGGCCGGCAAAGAACTGAACGCGGCGAACCTGGCTGATGGGAAACAGCGACAAATGATCGCCTCGCTGATCCAGTTCACCTTACCCGGTGCACCGACCGTGTTCTACGGTGACGAGGTAGGCATGACGGGCGATGACGATCCGGATGACCGCCGCACCTATCCCTGGGGCGATTTGGGCGGCAACCCCGATTTGGCGATGTTTGACCATTACCAGACATTGGCCGCTCTGCGGCAGCAGTACCCGGCGCTGGTGGATGGGAACTTCCAGATTCTGCTAGCCGACGATGCCTCGGAAGTGGTCGCGTATGGACGCAAGACCGGCTCGCAGGCAGCGGTAGTGATCGTCAATCGTGGTGACACTGAACAGTCAGGGGCCATATCTGTTGCCGGTTTCCTGCCGGATGGAGTAACTTTACAGTCAGCCTACGTAGTCGGCTCAGGCGGCCCTGCTTCGGTGACCGTCTCCAATGGAGAGTTGAACGGAACCGTCGGTCCCAGAAGCGCGCTGCTGCTTGTCACGGGTCTGATCGACCTGACCCCGCCCAATGCGCCTTCAAATCTGATGGTTACAAATGAAGGTGACGCACAGGTCAGCCTGTCCTGGAATTCCGTACCCGGCGCAGCCGGATACACCCTTTACCGCAGTCCGCTTAGTGGAGGCGGCTGGGTTGAAATGGGTTCGGGTCTGACAGGCACATCCTTTACGGATACCGGTCTGGTCAATGGAAAGAACTATTACTACGTCGTCACTGCGTCCGACGGTGTGGGGAACGAGAGCGGCTATTCCAATGAGGTCAGTGCCCTGCCCCATTACACAATCGGCTGGGCGAATCTGCAATGGCCGCCAACGATGAACCATACCATCAGCGTTGTCAACCGTACCGAAACTGCCTATGGTCAGGTCTGGATCGATGGTGTCACCAACCAACCCGGTCCCACACCCGGATTGATCGCCCAATTGGGCTTTGGCCCTGAAGGCAGCGACCCGGATGGAAATTCAAACTGGACCTGGGAAACCGCCAGTTTCAATGTGGACGCAGGCAATAATGACGAATTCAAGGCCAGCCTGCTGCCTGAAACGACAGGCTCTTTTGATTACGTCTATCGCTATTCGACCACCAATGGACGCGACTGGCTGTATGCAGACCTGAACGGGCCGATCCTGGCTGGGAGCCTGCCGCCTAATCCGGGAAAATTGACCGTGAACTCGAGCGACGACCTGATCCCCCCGCCAGCGCCCACCGGACTATTGGTTGCCAGCGCCAGCCCCGTCGCGATCTCGCTGGCCTGGAACGCACATCCCAATTCCGATGGCGATCTGGCTGGATTTGATGTTTATCGTGATGGTGCATTACTCGCAAGGTTGGTGAATTCATCAGCGACTGGTTATACCGACACATCTGTTGTTGAAAACACTACTTACGATTATTACATTGTTGCTTTTGACACCAGCTTCAATCGTTCGGCCGCATCGAACCCAGTCACAGCCACTGCCACCCCGCGGACAGTTACGGTGATCTTCAATGTCACTGTCCCCACCTGGACACCTGCGAGTCAATCAGTGCATATTGCGGGGACTCTCAGCCGCCTCGACGGTGGCTTCCCGGATTGGAACTCCGCGGCTGTATCTCTGTCTCCTGCAGGGGAAAATCAGTGGACTATTTTCTTCACCGGTCTCGAAGGCACACAGATAGAGTACAAGTACACACTGGGCACCCCGGACTTCTTCGATGTGGAGAAAGGTGGAAGTTGCAATGAGATCAACAACCGGCAGTTAACGCTTAACTATGGCTCAACGGGAATCCAGAACGTAAACGATACAGTTCTCAACTGGCGCAATGTCAGCCCGTGCGGAAATTAATGCGATTTCTGTATGAGTCAACAGTAGCATGAACACCCGAAAAAAAGGTGTGCGTGGGGGGTGTACACCCCCCACGCACACCTTTTTTTGGGAAATTTTCAGGCTTTAACCTGAGCAGTTACAATTCCTCGATAATTTTCAAGAAAGTTTCGACGACTTTAGGTTCAAAATAATCACCGCTATGTTCACGGATGTACGAAATGACCTTATCGTCAGGCCAGGCTTTGCGGTATGGCCGGTCCGAGCGTAGAGCATCCCACACATCTGCTATAGTAAAAATACGAGCGGCGATTGGAATCTCTTTTCCCTTCAACCCTCGCGGATACCCCGTTCCATCCCATTTTTCGTGATGGCAATAGGGGATGTCCAATGCTGGACGAAGATAGTCAATGGGGGCAAGCAATTCGTAAGCTAAGACCGGGTGTTTTTTCATGATTTCCCACTCATCCTCGTTTAGCTTGCCCGGTTTGTGGAGGATTTCATCAGGAATTCCTAATTTGCCCATATCGTGAAGCAAAGCTCCCCGGCGGGCATTGACAATCTCCAATTCGCTCAATCCCAAGGCTTCCGCCAACTTAATAGTCATCTCTGCTACGCGCTCGGTATGGCCTTCCGTTTCCCGATCACGCAGATCCATGGCACGTGACCAACCTTCCAGGGTAATATCGTAAGCCAAAGCCAGTTCTGTGTTAGACCGTTGTAAATTGGTGAAAAGGGTCGTGTTTTCAATGGCGATGGCAGCCTGACCAGCAATGGTCTCTACAAAGTCCAGCCACTCGCTATCAGGTTCAAGTGGCGAGCGATGGAAGATTTCGAGAACACCCTGAATTTGTCCTTTGGCGATCAGAGGGACACCATAGTAAGCCTGAATTTTTTCAGGAGCTAATAGATTGAAGCGTTTCTCATTGAAATGTTGCTCGACATGATTGTGAATATGGACTGGCTGGCGTTCAAGGGCGACGCGTCCGGGCAAATCTTCTCCAAAGAGCACGCGGGTTTTCCGGATGTTATCGGTTTCAAATCCATGCCCGGCGACATATTCCAGGGTGTTGATGTGAGCTTTAGCAAGGAGAACACTCGCTGCATCTACATTGAGATGACTCGTCAGCTCTTCAAGAACTACCTGTAATAAGAGTTTTAGACTCAGGGTATTGTTGATGGTCGTGTCAATGCGGTGCAGCGCCTGCATGTTTAGGAGGCGGCGCTGGGCGTCTTCATACAGGCGAGCGTTGGCGATGGCCTGAGCAGCCTGGTCTGCAAGCCCTTGCAAAAGTGAAAGTTCGTCTCCGGTGAAGGCACGCTCTTCTCCGAAGGTATATACAGACAAACTGCCTATTAATTGATCGCCGCGCATCAAACTGACCCCTGCAAGGGACCGTATATTCAAGGCTTCGACTGGGATCAGATCATACACCTCGGGGATTAATTCAACGTCCAGCAAAGAGGGTTTGGCTGGATCGGAGATCAACCGGTCATAAAGGTCGTGAGGGATCGGTTTAACCATGTTTTTGTAATTGGATGGGAAGCCAAACCCTGATGCGTAATCAAAGGTATGCTCTAAAGTATTGAATAAGTAGACGTTCGCAGCGGGTGTGTTCAATGCCTGGGCAGCAGCTTCGCACACGGTGCTGAGGGCGGTTTCCAGATTGAGTTGCGCGTTAAGGCGGGAGGCGATGCTCAAAAGTGATTCTGCGCGTGCGGCTTCGTGACTGATCCGGGCCTCGGCCGCTTTCCGGTTGGTGATGTCGCGATAATTAAAAACAAGCGCCTCCACGCTTTTTTCGGCAAGCAAATTGCTGATCGTGCTCTCTACCCAGCGCCAGGAGCCATCCTTGTGACGAAAACGATATTGGCTGGTCATAACCTGCCCTGGTTGTTGCATCATGTCGTTTAGCAAAGCTAACACTTTGGGTAAATCTTCAGGGTGAGTCAGTTCGCCAGGCTCGCGGTCTACAATATCCTCAGGGATGTAACCCATAATACGCTGAGTCGAAGGGCTGACGTACTTTATTTTTCCGTCTTCCGCGACTAAAACGATGCCATCTGGGGCGTTATCAATCAACGCGCGAAAATGTTCCTCTCTGGCGGTCAGGGCTGCCTCAGCTTGTTCACGAACGGCCATTTCGGCCAGGAGTTGGGCGTTCGCACGAGAAAGTTCTTCGTTCGCATGCGTTAATTCGGACGTGCGTTCCAGCACGAGTTCATTCAGAATCTGGCTTCGGTTTTGGATTTGGACATGGAGAAAACGGGTTTCCAACAAGTTTTGGATGCGCAA
The DNA here is from genome assembly GCA_035293165.1 of Anaerolineales bacterium. GTDB lineage: Bacteria > Chloroflexota > Anaerolineae > Anaerolineales > JABWBV01 > JABWBV01. The sequence continues at coordinate 7,389 of DATDOR010000099.1, forward strand.
TCTGACTTCGATTAAGTCAATGGGTTTGGTCAGGAAATCTTTTGCGCCACTTGATAAGGCTCGTTGTCTGGCTTCTGGGGAAATGTCGGCTGTCAGGACCAAAATCGGCAAATAGGTGTCCGAAGGGATCGCCGTTCGCAACTGTTCCATCACGGCAAAGCCATCTAAATGGGGCATGAGGAGATCAAGCAAGATCAAATCCGGCTGGTATTCTTCAAAGGTTTGCAGGGATTTCCGTGAATCCGTAATGCCCATGACGCGGGTATATCCCTCTCGCGCCAGCAAACTTTCCAAAACGGCCACATTGGCCTCCTGGTCATCTATGATTAAAATCTTGGCCTCTTTTATCTTGTTATTCAACATCAACTGCCTCCATGTTGCTAATACCTATGAACCTATCTGGAAATTCACGTACCCAGGTTCGTTGTGCAAAACGCCTTGTAGCATCGGGGCTGTAGTTCTGCGAACTGCGTCCCCGCCAAACGCCCACGAGGGGCTACGCTACGAGTTTTGCTCTTTAT
>DATDOR010000100.1:0-4741 GCA_035293165.1 Anaerolineales bacterium
GCCCTCTCCGTCACTGTAACAATGAACCACCGTCCCAACATCGCAGCGTTTCAATTCATATTCATCAATGTCATGGGTCAGAACCACCAAGTCTAGTTCTTTGATCACTTAACAACCTTTAGGATTCACTTTTCCGCGACCTGATAAGTTGTCTTCGGCCCAGTTTCCATCAGTTTTTCCTGCACCCACAAATTCAACAACGTCTCCGCCGAAACCCCCCGTTTTTTAGCGACTTGCCGGAGTTGGGTGGAAAGTTGTGAATCGACAGCGTAATATGTTTTATCCGCTTGAAGGTCAATTTCAAACTCGACTTCGGGCATACTGTCCAAATAATCACCCATGTCGTTCTCATCGAAGAAATTTACCGCCGCATCAAGTGAATCGAATTTTGGAAGTGTTTTTTTATTTTCTGCCATAGGTTTTTCTCTCTTTACTTGCCATATCTCTGGCGCTTACGATCATCGCTTGTTGGGTATGTTTGTAAATGAAAAGGACTGCAAGATACCGTCCAGCATCAGACTGACCGAGAGCAAGGTATAAATCTTCTCCTAAACGATCTCCCTTTTCCATGAACCGGATTTTTGCACCATTTGCAAACACCTGTTCAACTTCGTGTTCCGCAACGCTATGCTTTACTGCAAGTTTCTCAATGATCTCAGGCAACCATAGAAACCCAACGATTTTCATACCTGAATTATACCCCACCCTTAATTACCAAGATACCAGTAGACAGGTAGACAAGTAAACACGAAAATAAGCAACGCACCTGTATACCTGTTTACCTGTATCCCCAAAATCAATAACCTCCAGAGCCTCCCCATGTACCCCTCCCCCACCATCACCATTGCCGACCGCACCGTCTCCCTCAACCACCCCACCTACTTCATCGCCGACATCGCCGCCAACCATGACGGCGACCTCGACCGGGCCATCCAACTCATCCGCCTCGCGAAAGAAGCGGGCGCGGACGCCGCCAAATTCCAAAACTTCCGCGCCCCCAAAATCGTCTCCGACTACGGCTTTAAATCCTTGGGGGGCCAACTCTCCCACCAGGCCGCGTGGAAAAAATCCGTCTTCGAAGTCTACCAGGACGCCTCCATCCCCTTCGAATGGACACCCACCCTCAAAGAAGCCTGCGACGAATTCGACATCCACTACTTCTCCAGTCCCTACGACTACGATGCCATTGACATGCTCGACCCCTATGTCCCCGCCTACAAAGCGGGTTCCGGCCTCATGTCCTGGCCCGAAGCCCTCGTCCGCATGGCGAAATTCGGAAAACCGGTTCTCATCTCTACCGGCGCAGCGGACATCAGCGACGTCGTTCGCGCCATGCGCCTGGTCGAACCCATCAACGACCAGATCGTGCTATTCCAGTGCAATACTAACTACACTGCCCGTGACGAAAACTATGACCATCTCAACCTCAACGTCCTCAAAACCTACAAGGCCATGTTCCCCAACGCCGTCCTCGGCCTCTCCGACCACACCCACAGCCCTGCCCCCGTCGTCGGCGCGGTCGCCCTCGGCGCACGCGTCATCGAACGCCACTTCACCGACGACAACGACCGCGAAGGCCCCGACCACAAATTCGCCATGAACCCCCAGGCCTGGGCCGACATGGTGCAACAAGTCCGCACCCTCGAACGCGCCCTCGGCTCCCCCGACAAATTCGTCACCCCCAACGAACGCGAAACCTACCTCCTCCAACGCCGCTGCCTCCGCGCCGCTCGCGACATCCGGGCTGGCGAAACCTTCACCGCCGGCATGCTCGAACCTCTCCGCCCCAACGTCCCCGGCGCCCTCCAATCCTGGGATGCTGGAGCTGTCATCGGTAAAAAGACAAGGGTTGACATGCCGTATGGGATGGAGTTGAGGTGGGAGAATATTGAATAATGCGCATCATCCACTTCTCCCGCGATTACACCACCCACGACCACCGTTTCCTCGCCAAAATGGTGGAAATCGCCGCGAGTGCGGGGAACGAAATCTTCTTTCTTCGATTGGAAAACGCGGGACGCCCTTACGAAGATCGCCCGATCCCCCCTGGCGTGACACAAATCCAATGGGAAGGAGGCCAGACCCCTGCAAGGGTGGGTGACGGTCCTCGGTTGCTGTACTCCCTCAAACAGGTCATCCGCCGCCTGCGCCCTGACATCATCCAGGCTGGCCCCGTCCAGCGCGCCGCCTTCCTCACCGCCCTCGCCGGATACAAAAACCTGATCACCATGTCCTGGGGCTACGACCTGCTCATGGATGTCAACAAAGGCAAAACCTGGCAATGGGTCACCCGCTACACCCTCCAACGCTCCGCCGCCCTCGTCGGCGACTGCAACACCATCCGCACCCTCGCCATCCAGCACGGCATGAACCCGGACAATATCGTCACCTTCCCGTGGGGGGCAAACATCCAGAAATTTTCGCCGCTTGCGAGACGGCGAGTCGGCGAGTCAGCGAGTGAACAAATCTCAAATCAGCAATCAACAATCAGCAATCAACAATCAACAATCAACAATCAACAATCTCCGATCCGCGCCCGCAAAGGCTGGGACGAATCCACCTTCGTCCTCCTCTCCACCCGCAACTGGACACCCCTCTACGGGATCGAAGACCTGGCCCGCGCCTTCGTCAACGCCGCCCGCCAACGCCCCGAACTCCGTCTGCTCATGCTCGGCGGCGGGCCGCTTTCCGGCAAAATCAAACAAATCACCCACACCGCCGGGCTGGTTGACCGCGTCCACTTCCCCGGCCAGGTCAACCAAAACGACCTCCCCGACTACTACCGCGCCGCCGACCTCTACATCTCCACCTCCCACAGCGACGGCACCTCGATCTCGCTGTTGGAAGCGTTAGCAAGTGGTGTCCCTGTCCTCCTCTCCGACATTCCAGGGAATCGGGAATGGGTGTATCCTCCCTCAACCCACGAACTTCGTTCGCCCCACTCTCCCCCAGGGGAGAGGGAGTCGTCCCCCCTCTCTCTGGCAGGGAGAGGGGGCGGTGGTGAGGGTGAAACCGTCGGCTGGCTCTTCCGCGACGGCGACTCCGCTGACCTCGAACGCGCCATCCTCCACGCAGTAGATCACCGCAGCCAACTCCCCGCCATGTCCCGCGCTGCCCGCCGGTTAGCGGAAGAACGCGGGGACTGGGAGAAGAATTTTCCGAAGTTGTTAGAAGCCTGGGAGATGGTATTGGGGTAAAATCTATTTATGCCAACGATTAGCCGCTTGAACAAATTGAGCCATTAGAATAAAGGATTTGAGATGATTGTTCTTGTTCATTCTGTTAAGTTAATAAAAAATTTCGAGGTTGAATTGGAATTCTCAACAGGTGAGAAAAAGGTGGTGGACTTAGAACCCTTGTTGCGAGGTCCTATTTTTGAACCAGTTCGAAATAATCCGGAAGTATTCCGTTCTATTCGGGTGGATGAAGAATTAGGCACCGTCGTTTGGGAAAATGGGGCAGATATTGATCCGGATGTCCTTTACGGAACACAAATCCCCGCTTGGATGGAGGATGAGGAAAAGGTTCAAGTTTAGCCCATAGGCTTGTAGGGAAAATCAAGACTTTCAAATATGAACAATACAACCTTATATCAAATCGCCGACGACCTGCGCGGGATTGCCAATTTAGGACTTTACTATGCAGCGAATGAACATGACAGGGAGCGCTACGAGAAAGTGTTGGCTGCCAGTGCCCGGCTTTTGAGTGCGCTTGAAGACCGCTCATCCGAGGAGGTGCTGGCGGTATATCGAGACAACCTGGGTTATCTGACTCCTTTTGTTGGCGCGGGAGCGGCGGTGTTTCGAGATGGGAAACTTTTGCTTATCCAACGGCACGATGACAAACGTTGGGCCATCCCCGGCGGGGCAGTGGAAGTGGGTGAGACGGTAGCCGCAGCCGCCGTGCGGGAATTGTGGGAGGAGACAGGTATTCGTGGACGCGTCACCCACTTGCTCGCCGTGTTCGAAAGCCGGAGGTGGCAAAGCCCTTTCAGGCATCACCTCAATCATTTTGTTTTCGCCTGCGAATCCGATGAAACACCCCAAACCACTCCCGAAGCCCTGGACGTGAGCTTTTTCGCCGAAGATAAACTTCCCCCGCTATCCCAAGGCCATCACGTTCGTGTCCCCATGATTTTCAAACTCTGGCGCGGGGAAGTGGCTGTGCCTTATTTCGATCCTGAGTAATTGTTGAAACACGGAGACACGGAGCGCGCGGAGTTTTTTATGAGATGTCTTCGTGTATTCTGTGTCTCGGCGGTAAATTTATGGAGGCCATTTATGCTCACCCATGACTCTCTCATCACCGAATTCCAATCCCTCGGCGTCCAGGCTGGGGATACACTACTCGTCCATACCTCGTACAAAGCTTTTGGCGGAGTAGACGGCGGTCCGCAGACGGTGGTAGATGCCTTCTTAACGGCGCTCACCCCCGCGGGGACGTTGATCATGCCCAATTTCAACTTTGATTTTTGCAAAGGCATTCCGTGGGATATCCGGGAAACACCATCCCGGATGGGAGTGATTACCGAACTCGTCCGCAAAGACCCGCGCGCAAAACGCGTCTTTCACCCCATTTATTCCTTTGCCATCATTGGGCCACACGCCGAATATTTTACCGCCGAACGCTACAAAAGCAGTTACGGGAAAAACTCCGTTTTCGGCAAGCTGCGGGAATTGGGCGGGAAAATCATGGTAATTGGCCTGCCATACAACGACAGCATGACGTTCTTCCACCATAT
>DATDOR010000101.1:0-17460 GCA_035293165.1 Anaerolineales bacterium
AACCATTTGAAGAAAAGAGTTTTGCGGGATGAAAAAAGCCGTTGGGCAAAATCAAACTTTCCATCAGCCGGTTTGAAACAGGGAAAAGCTATCCAAATCAATTTCAAGCCCTTTCGATTTGTTTGCGTCTGAATCAGGTGATCAGCTACTTGATTGAAACTGACGAGCATATTGACCAGCGAGAATTTGATTTGTGGCGCGGGATGGCTGCAGGATCTCAGGCGCAAGGGAGTTGGCAAAATCTTAAAGGAAAACAAAGTGAGATTCTCATCAAAGGGTTCATTCTCAGGCGGCTTCGGGACAGAGATTTTGTGCTTCAGGAAAATGGAGAAATTCTACACCTAAAAGATAACCGCCGCATTGAATTTGCAGACGAACCGGACATTGCTATCTATTTGGGAGACCAGATTAAAGTTGCTGTCGAAGTAAAGGGTGGAATTGATACAGCAGGAGTATTAGAGCGCATTGGGGCGTCGCTCAAAAGCCTGAGCCGGGCTAAAGAAGAAAATCCCAACGCAATGACGATCTTGCTGTTACAAGGGGTTTCTGTCACCCAAAAAGCGGCAGATGATCTGGCGATCAATCAGGCCGTTGTCAACCACTGGTTTACGATAGAAGAATTTGTGCAGGATGAGAAAATACGGGATCAGATTTTCGGAATGTTGGGGATTTGATGGCGGGTTGGAAAGCAGAACCAACAACCTGGATGATCCCTGGGTTACCGGCTACATGCGAGACCGAAAGGAAAAGATTGAAGGCGGAGTACCCTATGTTGACTTTCCGTTCGAAAGACTGGCGAAATATCTCACCCGAACAGACTGACCTTGAAACCCGGATGAATGACTTTAAAAAAGCCTTGAAGCCAGTTTAACTTCCCTTTTTCGCTTCTTCCCAAAGGATGTTCATTTCCTCCACCGATAAATCCGGTACCTCCTGCCCCCGTGCGCGGGCAGTGTTTTCGATGTAGGTAAACCGCCTACGGAAGCGGGCATTGGTTTCACGGAGGGCATCTTCAGGGTTGACATCGTACCAGTTTGCCAGGTGGGCGACGACAAAAAGCAAGTCGCCAATTTCTCCTACACGAGAATTGGGGTCGGGTGCGGTGCGGATTTCTTCCAATTCTTCGGCAATTTTCTCGAACACCCCTTCCACGTCCGGCCAATCAAACCCCACACGGGCGGCGCGGCGCTGGTAAGCGGAAGACTGTGCGAGCGCGGGGAACGTGATCGGGACGCCGTCCAGCACGCTGGCTTGACCGTTTCCCTTAGCCGCACGCTCTTCGGCCTTCAATTTTTCCCAATTGGCCAGGACTCCCTCGACCCCATCCACTTTCACATTCCCAAACACATGCGGGTGGCGGCGAATCAGTTTCGCGCTAATGCCTTGTACAATATCCGCCATCGTAAATTCGCCGTCCTCCGCCGCAATTTGGGCATGAATGACGATTTGAAAGAGTAAATCACCCAATTCTTCTGCCAATTTTGAAGGATCTTCGGAGTCCAGTGCATCGAGGGCCTCGTAGGCTTCTTCGATCAGGTAGGGGCGCAAGGAGTGATGTGTTTGTTTGCGGTCCCAGGGGCAGCCGTCAGGGGCGCGCAGGTGGGCGACGACTTCCTGGAAGCTCTCAAAGGAGGTATATTCGCCCAGCGGGGGAAGATACAGGCTGGTAAGCAAACCCGTATGCGGACTGCGGTCAATTTCATACAGAGGCAGCGACTCGACGCGTTCTTCGGGCATCCCTGCGGCGTGGACAAGTTGGACAGGAAATTCGTCCGGGTAGTGGGCCATGAGGGTGAGTTTGACTTCGGAGGCCATGTGCCTGGAGTGGATTTGGGCGATCAACACAGGGAAGTCGGGGGGAAAGGGCGGATGGTGGGCGGAAGCCAGTTCAAATGCATCGACCAGGATCAATCGGGGAAAGGGATCCAGCCCGAGGGCGTGCCACGTTAGTTCGAGGAAGCTCACCCCCGCCAAAGTGCGGACCGTTCCCCCAGCGTTTTGCACGCGGCGGGCAATTTCCGGGCAAGTGGCTTCCGCAACGAAAGGGTCTCCCGGTACAGCGTAGAGGACACCTTGTGGGCGTTGCCCCAGTTCAAGAATCTGTTGAATGATTTGTTCGTATACTTGCTCGAAATTTTCTCCGGTCTCATAATGCGAGTCAAAACTGTGAAGGGTGAGATGCTCAGGTAGGTGGGCAATGGTAGGATGCTGGCGAGTTCGCAGATAGATTTCGGTAGCATCTTGCAAGGCATCCCAGGCTTGTCTCGTTAGTAAAGAGGGATCGCCGGGGCCGAGGCCGAGGAGGGTAATGTTCGACATGAGATATTAGGTATTTGATATTGGATATTAGAGATTGGTAAGTGCCTGAGGTTAAAGCAATACCGCAGAGGAAAGACCTCTGCGGTATTGTATACGAAAAAGGCAATTGCGAATTACCAATTACAAAAGGCTCTTTGGGATTTGCCGTGGTTGCCTCCCGGCCGATTCCTATAGAACCTTACAAACACTAGCGTTTGGTATAAGTGGGGGCCTTACGGGCACGTTTGAGGCCCGGTTTCTTGCGTTCTTTGATGCGCGCATCGCGAGTAAGCATTCCAGCTTTCCGCAACGGAGAGCGAAAATCGGGATTCAGGCTGAGTAAAGCCCGCGCCAGTCCCAACTGGCCAGCATCACGTTGTCCAGTGACGCCCCCACCGTTAATGATCATCGAAATGTCAAACTGGGCCAGGTCTTGATTTGTAGCTGTTAAGGCTTGCAAAATCGTTTGCAAGTCACCATCACGACCAAAATAGACATCACCGGGTTTCCCGTTTACGGTAATCTGCCCACTCCCATTGACGAGACGAACTCGCGCGGAAGACTCTTTGCGACGGCCTACACCTTCATAATATTTGTCCGACATAATGGCTCCTTTCTGATCAACCCAGACGTTTGGGTTGTTGGGCTTCATGGGGATGTTCTGGCCCGCCGTAAACCTTCAGTTTCTTCATCAACTTACGGCCATACCGGTTGTGCGGAACCATCCCCCAGACCGCACTTCGAATGACACGGTCTGGATGTTTGGCAAGCTGATCTCGCAGTTTGATTTCTTTTAGACCGCCAGGATAGCCTGTATGGCGGTAGTAAATCTTATCCTCCAGCTTGTTGCCTGTCACACGAATACGTTTTGCGTTCACAACGACGACAAAATCGCCCGTTTCGACCCCGGGTGTGAACGTGGATTTGTGTTTCCCCAACAACAGGGAAGCAATTTGGGTAGCCAGACGTCCCAGCGTATGGTCGTTGGCATCTACCAACACCCACTCCTGGGTAACATCATCAGGTTTTGGATAATAAGTTTTCTGCACGAGTATTACTCCAATTACAAATTTCTCAATTCGCGTTCTCTGGATAGCGCACCGAGAGCAAATTCAGTCCTTGTGCGGGCGCTAATCCCATAACTGGGTCAGGATGTTCGCCTGACAGGTACAAAGCAATACGATGGTTGGGCAATCTACCCTGGGCAACGTCTATTTGCAACCGCACAATCCGACGTACCAGATGAAACAAAAACGCCTGGGATTCGATTTCAAAAACGAAACCGGACTCCGAAACTTGGTTCCACTCTGAAACAAACACCGAACGGATTGTACTCCCGCCCGGACGGGGAGGGGTGCCAAATGCCCGAAAATCATGCTCACCCAAAAAAAGAGGAGCCGCTTGCATCAACATGACAGGGTCTACTTCAGGCCAGACTCTCCAGGCGTACCGTTCGCGCAATGGGTTACGCACAGGATCACAAAAAATGGTGTACCCGTACCGTCTGCCAAGGGCGTCGTATCGGGGGTGAAAGTCATTCCCAACCACTTCTACTTGTTGGACTGCAATATCCTCTGGCAAAGAGGCGTTGAGGGCACTGAGCAAATCGCCCGGAGAATGGGCCCAACCCAACTCGAAGGCAATGACCTGGCCCGCAGCGTGAACACCGCTGTCTGTGCGTCCGGCGGCTAAAATCACTCGTTGCGCCCAGCCTAACTGGCGGAGGGCCGTTTCGACTTCACCCTGTATCGTCCGTGCTTTTGCCTGGCGTTGAAACCCAGCAAAGTTTGTACCATCGTAGGAAAGTATCGCTTTGTAATGTGCTACTGGCAATGGTCGCTAACTTAATCTTTATTCAACCAGTTCTAAAAGAACCATGTCGGCAGCATCACCCATGCGCGGGGTTAATTTAATCACACGGGTGTAGCCACCATTGCGCTCTGTATAGCGCGGTGCAATCTCATCAAACAATTTTGAAACGATTTCCTTATCCCCAAGACGAGCAACAGCCAGACGGCGAGTATGGATGCCATAGGCAATGTTTTCTTCTTCAGTTGCAGAATTGCCTCGTTTTGCCAGGGTAATCAGTTTTTCAGCCGGTCCGCGTACCGCCAGGGCTTTTGCCCGCGTGGTGCGGATGCGTTCATGTTCAAACAGTTGTTTGATCAAATTTTTCCGCAAAGATTTCCGGTGATCGGTGTCTCTGCTCAGACTGTTTCCAGATTTTTGATGGCGCATATCTCACTCCACTTCGAGGGGTTCTTGGACAATGCCGTCGTCTTCAAGGTATCCTTTTTCTACCATTTTGACGCGTAATTCATCCAGACTTTTCTCGCCAAAATTGCGAATAGACATAATCGCCTCTTCGCCCTTTTCCAACAACTCGATTACTTCACCAACCGTCGTAATTCCGGCACGCTTTAGGGAGTTGAAAACACGCACCGACAGGTCAAGATTCTCGATTGGGGTTTCAATCACTTCACTTGTGAGGCGACTTCCAGAGGTTTCCTCTTCTACCGGAACCGCGAGAATGTCCTCAGAGATACCTGCTATATGCCGTAAGTGTCCGATTAATACGACTGCACTGGTGCTGAGCGCATCTTTTGGAGACACTGTACCATCGGTCCAAATTTCGATGGTCAGGCTATCATAATTTGTACTCTGGCCCACACGTGCAGAGGTAACTGCCCAGTTAACGCGGCGAACTGGGCTAAAGATCGCATCCACGGGCAACTCACCAATCGGCAAGCGTTCAATCCGCTCGTCCGCTGGGGAATATCCACGCCCGCGTTCAACAGAGAATTCCATCTCCAACAATCCTGTTCCATTCTCCATTGTGAATAGATACAGATCAGGATTAACAATTTCAACTTCAGGCGGGACGATAATATCCGCCGCTGTGACAACACCTTCCCCTTGCACTTCCAGATGCAAGCGGGAATTTTCTACATCGTGAAGTTTTATCCGCAACTGTCTCAGTTGCAGCATGATTTGTATGACATCTTCCCGAACACCAGGGATGCTACTAAACTCATGCTGAACATCACTGACGCGAATAGAAGTCACCGCAGCCCCAGACAGGGCAGAGAGAAGTGTGCGGCGCAATGCGTTACCAAGGGTCGTGCCATAACCATATTCTAACGGGCTAATGACGAACTTACCGTAATTCCTTGATTCTGCAACCGCTTCAATTCTCGGTGTCACCATGTTGCTAAAACCAATCACAGGCCACCTCTTTATCTTCTGGCAAAGCCAGTCTTGAAGTCATTAATAATATCTACCGGGAGTAATATTCAACAATCAATTGTTCGTTGAGATTACTATCAATCTCAGAACGTTCCGGCAAGCGCTGGACTGTTCCCGAAAGGGTCGTCAAATCACGATCCAGCCAGCCCGGTATGCTTGCTTTTTCGGCGATAGTGTTGATCTCTTTAAAGAAACTCCGCCTGCGCGATCCCTCGCGTACAGACACCTTATCTCCGACAGAAAGTTGCATAGAGGGCACGTCTGTACGGCGGCCATTCACGTTGAAGTGACCATGCGTAACTAACATGCGTGCCTGTGCCCGGCTTTGTGCGTATCCCAACCGAAATACCACATTATCCAACCGGGACTCCAGAATCTGAAGCAGGGTTAACCCCGTGAGCCCGCGGCTACGAAGAGCAACGCTATAATAACGGCGAAATTGACGCTCCAGGACACCGTAAGTGCGGCGTGCTTTCTGTTTCGCTCTCAATTGGCGTGCATAATCCGAAGCACGCCCATGCTGAAACTGCCCACCACGACCATGCTGTCCTGGAGCATAGCCCCGGCGGTCAAATGAACACTTCGGGGTAAAGCAACGCTCACCCTTAAGAAAAAGCTTTTCGCCTTCACGACGGCAAAGTTTACATACTGGTCCGATATATCTTCCCATTGAGATCTTCCCTTATCTTATACGCGGCGCTTTTTGGGCGGCCGGCAACCATTGTGAGGTACAGGTGTAATATCCGTAATTGATTTGATTTTTAAGCCTAGACCCTGGATAGCCCGCAACGCAGATTCGCGGCCTGGGCCTGGACCCTTGATAAACACATCCGCTTCGCGCAGCCCCAGTTCCATCGCGGATTGTAAAGCCTGTTTGGTCGCCAGGCTGGCCGCAAAGGGAGTGCTTTTCCTTGAGCCTTTGAACCCAGAAGAGCCTGCACTACCCCAAGTTACAGTATTTCCCTGTAAATCAGTGACTGTAACAATGGTGTTATTAAAAGTCGCGTTAATATGTACTTGCCCGGATGATAACGTGCGTTTTGTTTTCCGGGAGACTGTACGACGCGCAACACGAGAACCTTTAGCCATACTCTCACTATCTCCTTACTTCTTCTTCGCACCACGGCGGCGGCCACGACCGGCAACCGTCTTCTTCGGCCCCTTGCGGGTACGCGAATTCGTTCGGGTACGTTGCCCTCTAACAGGCAAATGGCGACGATGCCGCAAACCGCGGTAACACCCAATTTCAACCAGCCGCTTGACATTCATTTGAACTTCACGGCGCAAATCACCTTCAACTTGATAGGATTTGGAGATGCAGTCGCGCAACAGAGCGACTTCTGCTTCCGTCAAGTCTTTAATCCGTGTATCTGGTTTGATCTGGGTTTCCGAGATAATTTCGCGCGCCCGGGCCGGACCAATTCCATAGATATAGGTCAGGCCAATTTCGACGCGTTTATTGCGGGGTAAGTCTACACCTTCTATACGTGCCATTTTGAATTATCCTTGCCGTTGTTTGTGTCGTTTGATTTCACAGATTACGTACAAACGGCCACCGCGCTTTACGATCTTGCATTTCGCACAACGCTTTTTTATAGATGCGGTAACTTTCATGAGAACTTCTCCTCAAGCTTTCTTGACAACAATTTCAACAGGTCAATACAGGCAAAAGTGCAATTATACCTAGCCTAACGCCTTCCGTCCAGAGCATTGGTTAGCGCACGAGTAGTGTGTCTTCATATCCATGCATTTTGAGTTCTGCATCAATCGAGAAGAAAACATCACGCACAACCCCAACCACAATGAGAAGTCCCGAGGAAGAAATGAGGAACAATCCTGCATTTTGTAGGAGAGGAATCCCCAGGCCAGATAGGATTAAACTAATTAGAAAGGGCAAAACTGCAATCAGTCCTAAAAAGACTGCGCCCGGAAGGGTAATCCGCCGAAGGACTTTGGTAAGGTACTCTTGGGTTTTTTCACCTCGGCTAACGCCAGGGATTTGTGCACCGGCCCGCTTTAGATTTTCACCATAATTTTGCTGCGAAAACAGCACGTCGGTGTAAAAGAAGGTAAAGCCAACTACCATCAAAAAATAAAAGATCCAGTATGTACTCGTATTACCGCCAAAGTTATTTTGCACCCACAGTGCAGCATCTCGCACCCATTGGGTTTGGGAAACGATAAAGAAGCTGGCTACTACAGCCGGAAAGGTAAGTAGAGACTGGGCGAAGATCAATGGGATCATGCCTGCCATGTTGACCATTAGAGGAAGCGTCCCTTTGACTGGCATGGACATACGGTTTCCTACGCGCCGTCCGGGGTACATCACGGGAACATTCCGCCGGCCTTGTTGAATATAAATAATGAAGAAAATCGTCATCACCATGAGCAGAATCATGAAAATCATTAAGAAAACACGGTTTTGTTCATCACTCAACAACGCGCCAAAGTTTTGTGGAATTTGGGCTACGATACCCGCAAAAATGATCAGGGATAGCCCTTGCCGACGTAAGCCATATTCTGAGATCAATTCACCTAACCAAATTCCGAACATGGTTCCAGCGGTCATACTAAAAATAATCGCCATAGATGGCAGCAGTTGTTCCCCAGAAAAACCAAAGTTGGTAATGACTTGTCCTCCAGCCAAACTGGAGAAAATATTGATCTGCCCAATGGCCTGCAGTGCAGCCATTGGAATTGCCAGATAGTAAGTCCAACGTTCCATCCAGCGCCGCCCTTCCCGCTGATCGTCTTCCATACGTTGTTTCCAGGAGGGAACAATCGGGATGAGCAACTGGAGGATAATTTGGGCAGTAATGTATGGATATACCCCCATCGCCATTACCGAAAAATTGGAAACCGTCCCACCCGAAAGCATATCCAACAGATTTACGAAGGTTCCTGCTCCAGAAGCATTATTGAAGATACTGGCAAACAATTCGCGATTAACACCCGGAACAGGAATATGCGCTGCCAACCGGTAGATGATCAGGAGCAACAAGGTTATCAGCAGTTTACGGCGAATATCCTGCGCTTTGCTAACACGCGTCAAGTAGGTGGAGACACGGGAGAAAGAAGATTGTACAGAAGAACGTTTCATTACTTACCTGTGTAAAAACACAACTAGCCCAGCCGGTTCAGCGAGGTAGAATCTCTACTTTACCACCAGCCGCTTCGATTTTCTGGCGGGCCCCTACCGTAATGCGATGGACAGTAACTTCCAACGGAACCGAAATATCGCCACGTCCTAAGAGAACGACTGGCTTTTTGGGGTCCCTAAGTAGACGAGCCGAGTCCAAAGTTTCAGGAGAAACCTTTGCATTAGCATCAAACTTCTCCAGTTGATCGAGATTGACTTCATTGTATTCAATCCGATTAATAGGAGTAAAGCCACGCTGGAAGGGCAGCCGCCGGAAGAAAGGCAGGTTACCACCCTGATGATAAAGACGGCCACCCTGACCAGAACGAGCACCCTGGCCTTTGGTCCCACGGCCAGCAGTTTTTCCCTGGCCCGCGGAAATGCCGCGTCCTACGCGTTTGCGTTTTTTAGTTGCGCCATCATTGGGTTTGAGATCGTGCAGTTTCATGCGCTTCCCTTTTCTTCTACGCGAACGAGGTGGCTGACTTTTGTCAGCATCCCACGTACAACAGGTGTATCATTGTGTTCGACAGTTTGATTCATACGCCGCAACCCTAATGCTCGAACTGTGGCCTTTTGGCGTATGGTGTAGCCAATCGGGCTTTTTACCAGGGTTACAGCGAGTGTTTTAGGAGCGTTTTCGGTCATTGCTCTGTTTCCTTCGTTCCCAAAATGGTAAGAGTTGATCGGCTGGTTTCCCACGACGGGCAGCCTCTTCCTCTACAGATTTGAGTTGCGTCAAGGCTTTGAATGTGGCTTTTACGACGTTGAGGACATTGGCGCTGCCCAAGGATTTGGTCAGAATATCACTGACACCCGCCGTTTCCACGACAGCACGTACACCACCTCCGGCAATAACGCCAGTCCCCGGAGAGGCCGGTTTGAGCAGAACTTGCGCTCCACCAACTTTTGCCATAACCGGATGGGGAATGGTTGCACTGAATAAGGCTACTTTCCTCATATTTTTCCGGGCACGTTCGGAGGCTTTCCGCATGGCATCGGGGACCGCGTTGGCTTTGCCAATCCCAATCCCTACGGTACCACGGTGATCGCCTGCGACAATCGTGACACGAAAGGCAAAACGACGTCCGCCTTTGACCACTTTTGCTACGCGAGCAATTTCGATGACGCGTTCGTCAATTTCTTGTTGTTCGAAGTCTAATCCTTGAAAATCAGTCATCGTTCGCTCCATTAAAATTCCAAACCACCGCTGCGCGCGCCATCCGCCAGGGCTTTGACTCGGCCAATATAGCGGAATCCAGCCCGGTCAAACACCACAGCTTTGATTCCTTTGTCTTTCGCACGGTGGGCCAGTGACTCGCCAATTAATCGGGCCTGTTCTGATTTTTTCTTACCATCCATGATGGATCGTAATTCTTTGTCCAAACTTGAGGCAGATACCAAAGTTTGTCCACTTTCGTCATCAATAATCTGTGCATAAATTTGCGATAGACTACGGAAGACGCTCAAACGGGGTCGTTCGAGGGTTCCGGAGATGAACTTGCGAACGCGCTGATGTCGTCGAGTGCGTGCAGCAGCACGAGTTTTAGTTGCCATAACTTATACCTACTTCTTTCCAGATTTTCCGGCTTTCCGGCGCACGATTTCATTGGCATAGCGGATACCCTTCCCTTTATAGGGTTCAGGGGGACGAATTTCACGAATATTTGCCGCAATCTGCCCCACTAATTCTTTGTCGTGACCTTTAACCGTAACTTTAACTCTGTTTTCAACTTCAAAAGAAATCCCTTCAGGTGGAACCACTGGCTTGGGTTGGGAGTACCCAACATATAAAACCAGGTTTTTCCCATCCATTTCTGCCCGGTAGCCAACACCTTCAATTTGAAGGGTTTTTTGAAAACCCGAACTAACACCCGTGACCATGTTGTTAATCAAGGCACGCGTCATCCCGTGCATAGAGCGAGAGCTTGGTGTATCGTTTTTGCGTTCGACATTTATCGTCTCGCCTTCCATAGAAATTTTGACACTTGCTGGGAAAGTGTGCGCCAGATTTCCTTTGGGGCCTTTCACCTCAACGTGAGAGCCATCTAGTTTCACATTCACTCCAGCCGGAATGTGTACGGGTAATCGTCCTATACGAGACATACCTTTACCTCCAAACAACCACGGGTTACCAAACCCGGCACAGGATTTCCCCACCCACGCCCAGTTGACGAGCACGCTGATCCGTCATCACACCTTTCGGAGTAGAAAGGATCGATACGCCTAAACCAGACAAAACCCATGGGATTTGGTTTGTATTTGCATATACTCTTTTTCCAGGGCTGCTCACCCGTTCCAGGTTGGTAATAACAGATTTTCGTTCCCGGCGTTTGCCAACATATTTGAGGCGTATCCGTAACACTTTTTGGCCTTGCCGTTCACCATCTGCAACCTGATAGGTATCAATATAACCCTCGGATTTCAAGATTTTGGCAATCGCCACTTTAATTTTGGAACTGGGCATTCCAACCAAAATCTGACCTGCCATAACCGCATTTCTTATACGGGTTAACATATCTGCAATCGGATCATTAACACTCATTTACGCAAGCCTCCAATAACTACCAGGATGATTTGACCACACCGGGAATTTTGCCCTGTAAAGCGAGTTCGCGCATGCAGATCCGGCATAAGGCAAAACGACGAATAAAACCACGCGGTCGTCCACAAACCCGGCAGCGGTTACGAACCCGGACGGTATATTTCCGGCGAGTTTCACGAATCACCATACTTTTCTTTGCCATAACTTATCCTTCCTTTCTAAAAGGAATCCCGATCAATTCCAGCATTTTCCGGGCCTGTTCATCCGTTCTCGCGGTGGTCACAATTGTGATTTCCATCCCGCGCACTTTGTCAATTTTGTCATACTCAATCTCCGGGAAAATCAACTGCTCCCGGACCCCTAGCGTATAGTTTCCTCGCCCATCGAAGGCATTTGGGGAAACTCCACGAAAGTCTCGCACGCGGGGAAGCGCAACATTCATCAAGCGATCAAGAAAAGCCCACATTTTTTCACCGCGAAGCGTGACCATTGTGCCGATGGCGCGGCCCTCACGGAGTTTAAAGTTAGCAATGCTTTTCCGAGCTTTTGTGATGACAGGTTTTTGGCCAGTGACGGTAGACAAGTCCTGAACGGCAGCTTCTAAAGCTTTGGGGTTGTCCAGTGCCTCGCCTAAACCAATATTGACTACGACTTTCTTTATGCGTGGAACCTGCATGATGTTGTCTAGATTCAGACTTTCCATCAAGGCAGGGACTATCTCTTGTTGATAAGTTTCTTTCAAACCAACGGTCATTTTGTTACTCCAGGCCGATTTTAGTCAATTTCGGCACCACACTCTTTGCAAACCCGCAGGGTTTCACCATCTTCACGCTGCAAACCGACGCGCGTGGGTTTTCCACATTTGGGACACACAAGCATGACATTCGAGATATGTATTGGGCCTTCATACTCTACGATGCCAGGATTGATAGTACGGCCTTGCGTTTGCACCTGGCGTTGATGTTTTTTGCGTATGTTTACACTCTGGACAACGACTTGTGAGGTTTTGGGCAGGACCTTAATCACCTCTCCGCGGGTCACCTCACCACGTTTACCCCGGTCTTTTCCGCTAATAATTTGAACTTGATCACCTTTTCGAATTTTTGTTTTCACAGCCTTACTCCTACACGCCACCAGCATTAGAGAACTTCGGGAGCTAAGGATACAATTTTCATATATCCTTTTTCACGTAGTTCGCGGGCGACTGGGCCAAAAATACGCGTACCTCTTGGATTACTCCCATCGGTATCCAAGATGACAGCAGCATTATCGTCAAAACGAATGTAAGACCCATCTTCCCGGCGCCATTCCTTGGCCGCACGCACAACAACGGCACGAACTACATCGCTTTTTTTGATAGCCGCATTGGGGCTGGCGGCCTTTACCGAGGCGACGACCACATCTCCAACGTACCCAACTTTACGGGATGAGCCACCCATGATGTGAATAACCATTAATTCGCGCGCGCCACTGTTATCAGCCACTTTTAGTCGAGTCTGTAGTTGAATCATGGTGTTACTCCACTGTTTCGGAGCCTTGACTGCGGCGTAATACAGTTTCTACCACCCAACGTTTTCGGCGGGAAATTGGGCGGCTTTCCACAAGTTGAACTTCGTCACCAACCTGGCAACCCTGCTCATCGTGAGCCATAATCCGTTTTTTACTATGTACGACCTTTTTATATAATGGATGGCGATAGGTTCGAGTGATCTCTACCACCACGGTCTTATCCATTTTATCGCTGGTCACAAAACCATTAAGACGACGACGATTATTCATAACTAACCTTCCACTTAATTCGTTGCTTCATCACGATGCCGTTCTGTAAGAACCGTCATCAAACGGGCAATATTCCGGCGCGTTACGCGAAGCCGGTTGAAATCAGTCAATTCACCTGTCGCTGTTTGGAATCGAAGCTTCATGAGTTCTTCACGGGCATCATCCAGTTCGGTCAAGATTTCATCGGTAGACAGATTGCGAATTTCTGAGGCATCCATGATTACTCTCCTGCTAACTCACGACGTGTAATAATTTTCGTTTTGATTGACAATTTGTAAGAGGCCAGGTTGAGCGCCTCTTTCGAGACATCTTCTGGCAGGCCGCCAACTTCAAACATTACTCTTCCGGGTTTGACGACGGCCACCCAGTATTCGACATTCCCTTTTCCTTTACCCATACGCGTTTCGGCGGGTTTTTTGGTAAAAGGTTTATCTGGGAAAATACGGATCCAGACCTTTCCACGGCGGCGCAAGGCACGCACGATTGCACGGCGGGCGGCTTCAATTTGGCGGGATGAAATCCACCCCGGTTCCAGAGCTTGAAGACCATACTCTCCAAAATGCACCTCTGCACCGCGGGTCGCTTTCCCCTTCATGCGACCGCGCATTTGCTTGCGGTATTTAACACGTTTTGGCATTAACATCGTTTACACCTCTGTTATCGCTGATACGTTTCTGAACTACTCGCTCACGTATACGCCTTCAGTCGCTTCTACTTTTTCTTCTTTCTCCGGCAATACATCCCCTTTGTAAATCCATACTTTGACGCCAATTGAACTGTAGGCTGTATGCGCTTCTGTTAGCGCATAATCAATGTCAGCACGAAGCGTATGCAAAGGAACGCGTCCCTCACGCAACCACATTCGGCGTGCCATTTCAGCCCCCCCTAAACGTCCAGCCACTTCAATTTTGATGCCTTTGGCGCCCTGACGCATTGCCTGCTGGATAGCACGTTTCATCGCACGGCGATACCCTACACGGCGTTCAAGTTGGCCTGCAATATTTTCCGAAACCAATTGGGCATCCATATCTGGATATTTGATTTCTTTAATATCCAGATCAATCTTTTTGCCGATCAGGGCTTCTAAGTCTTTCCGCAATTTCTTGATGTTTTCGCCCTTACGTCCAATCAAAATACCTGGTTTGGCGCTATGAACACAAATCTTAGCTTTGCCAGGGAAGCGTTCAATCTCAATGCGCGAGACACCTGCCCGGTCTGAATGTTGGCGGACCAAATTCCGGATCTCAAAATCCTGGTGGAGCATATTTACATAATCATTGCCTTCTGCATACCAGCGTCCTTCCCAGGTTTTATTGATTTTCAGGCGAAAACCGATTGGGTGTACTTTTCGACCCATATTGACTCCTATATTAGTAATCCATTCACAAATTAATCTTGATATTCTCGCAAGACCACTGTCACGTGAGAAGAACGGCGCAGTAAGGGTTTAAATCGCCCACGACCACCAAATCGTCGCCACTTGCGGGTAGGACCTGTATCCGCAAAAATACGATGAATGTATAAGTCATCCCGGCTGATGCCAAAATTTTCTTCGGCATTTGCCATGGCTGAGGCGACCAGTTTAGAGATAGGCCGAGCAGCAGCGTTAGGTACAAAGCGCAAGAGTTCTAAGGCTTCTTGGACATCTTTGCCCCGTACCAAATTCACTACCAAACGCATCTTCTGAGCGGAAACAGGGACATTACGAGCATATGCCCGGATATCATCCATCATACACCTCTTACCTCTTCGTTTTCCT
Organism: Anaerolineales bacterium; assembly: GCA_035293165.1. Lineage (GTDB taxonomy): Bacteria > Chloroflexota > Anaerolineae > Anaerolineales > JABWBV01 > JABWBV01. Next base: position 14,767 of record DATDOR010000101.1, read on the forward strand.
TTCCACTACATGGCCACGGAAGGTACGAGTCGAGGCAAACTCCCCGAGACGATGGCCTACCATATTTTCGGTAATGTAGATTGGAACATGACGCCGACCATCGTGGACCGCGAGGGTATGTCCTACCATTTGTGGAAAGATAACGCTCGCACGGCTCCATGTACGAATGACTTTCTTTTCACCACGTTGATTCATGACTTCAATTTTCTTTAGAAGTTTAGGGGCAACAAAAGGCCCTTTTTTCAATGAGCGTGCCATTAAGATTTCTCCAATTAACCGCGTTTGTTTGATCGGCGACGCACAATATATTTGTTCGTCTTCTTATTGCGCCGGGTTTTTGCACCTAAAGTAGGCTTGCCCCAGGGACTTTTTGGGCCTGGCATTCCGATAGGGGAGCGGCCCTCACCACCCCCATGGGGGTGATCGCGCGGGGACATAGCAGATCCACGTACTGTAGGACGAATTCCTAAATGGCGTTTGCGCCCGGCTTTTCCAAGTTTAATGTTGCTGTTATCCACATTTCCAACCTGCCCTATCGTTGCATAACAGGTTTGGCGGATTAGACGCACTTCTCCTGAAGGAAGCCGAATCTGGGCGTAATCACCTTCTTTCGCCATCAATTGGGCAGAAGATCCTGCTGAACGAGCGAGTTGACCACCGCGTCCTTCTTGAAGTTCAATATTGTGTATCGTTGTTCCGGCCGGAATATTGGCAATTGGCAAACAATTACCTGGGCGAATATCAACATTTGGGCCAGCTTCTACCAAGTCGCCAACTTTGAGGCCTAATGGAGCAATAATGTAACTTTTTTCGCCATCTGCATAGTGAAGCAAAGCGAGCCGAGCGGTGCGGTTCGGATCGTATTCGATGGCAGCTACTTTTGCTGCAATATTTCGTTTATTTCGCTTAAAATCTACCAGGCGGATTTTACGACGGTGACCACCGCCTCGATGGCGAACGGTAATACGGCCATAGGCATTGCGACCGGCATGTCTTTGGCGGGGGATGACTAAGGAGCGCTCTGGTTTGGTCTTCGTTACTTCTTCAAACGTTGAAACCGTCATACCACGCCGACTAGGGGTTGTAGGTTTATATTTCTTTACAGCCATTACTTTACACCTTCAAAGATGTCAATCGTATCTTCAGGGGCCAAGGTCACAATTGCCTTCTTATATCCCCTCTTGCGAATTAAGACACGGCGGCTTTTTGCACGGCGAGTGCGTTTGGGGGTTACGTTGATGACATTAACTCTTAAGACTTCTACATCGAACAGCGTTTCTACCGCATCTCGAATCATCGCTTTTGTCGCGTTGTTTGCTACTTCAAACACATACTGGTGTAACTCACTATTCAAGTAATTGGATTTCTCAGTAATAATCGGGCGGCGAAGAACATCATACATCGTTGTCATAACTCACTCCTACCCTAAATAGGCGTTGATAATATCCAAAGCTTCGACAGGGATTACAATTTTGTCATACCCTAACAAATCTCGGATGTTTAGATAGCTTGCGTGCAGAGGTTTCGCATTGGCAAGATTGGAGGTGGACTTAGCAACTGAGACAAATTCGGGGGATTTCTCAGGAATAAGCACCAAAGCTGTTGAATCACCAATCAAATGTTTCAATACGTTTGCCATTGCACGGGCACTCGGTTTTTCAAAAGAAAGTCCTTCAACCACTACAATCCCTTCATTGGACGCTTTTACGGATAGCGCAGAACGCAACGCAGCCCGACGCATCTTTTGAGGCATTTTTTGTGTGTAATCACGAGGCTGAGGTGTATGGATTTTGCCACCGCCAACCCATTGAGCCGCACGTATCGAGCCTTGACGCGCTCGACCCGTACCTTTTTGTCGCCAGGGTTTGCGTCCTCCGCCTCGTACCTCACTACGAGGCTTGGTTTTATGAGTCCCCAAGCGAGCATTTGCAATTTGGCGCAAATAAGCCTGGTGCATCAAATCCACCTTGATAGGAGCCTCATAAATGTGTTCGGACAAAGTTATTGTGCGAATTTGTTCGCCTTGCATATTAAAGACAGAAACTTCCATTGTTACTTGCTCCAGTTTATTGTTTCCGCGCCGCTTTGACTAGCAACAACCCGCCCTTAGCACCAGGCACTGCACCTGCAACACCAAGCAGGTTTCGTTCCTGGTCGATTAAGACAACCATTAAATTTTGGGTTGACACACGCTTATTGCCCATGCGTCCAGGGCCACGAGTGTTTTTCCAAACGCGTCCAGGTGAAGTTCCCGCTCCAATTGAACCGGGAGATCGCTGGCGGTCAGATTGACCGTGAGTCATTGGGCCGCCGCCAAAACCATGTCGCTTCATTACACCAGCGAACCCTTTTCCTTTGCTCGTCCCTGTTATATCAACCCGGTCACCAACTCCAAAAATCTCAACTGTGATCTTATCGCCTTCATTGATTTCTCCATCTTTCGTGCGAAATTCACGGAGGTAACGAAGGGAAGGCAGATTATTTCGTTTTAAGTGCCCAAGTTCGCCGCCGGTCAAACGTTTAGATCCAACTTCTACGAAACCTAACTGAATAGCTGAATACCCATCTGAGGCCGGATTGCGAACCTGAGTAACATAACACGGCCCAGCTTCGATGAGGGTTACAGGAATAGACGCACCTTGCTCATCGAAAATCTGGGTCATGCCGATTTTCTTGCCGATTAGCCCTTTAAAC
>DATDOR010000102.1:0-6044 GCA_035293165.1 Anaerolineales bacterium
CCTTCCCGGCCAGGGCGGGGTCGGTGGCGCGGATGTCGTCGAGCAGGTCGCTGATCGTCCAGGCGACGCAGTGGCTTTTGGCTTGCCCGGCAATGATGACGGCATCGTTCATTTGTACTTTTTGGAGCAACTTTTTACTGCGTGTAGCCAATAATTGGCCTTGGTACCCTTCGGTGATTTCCGGGCCGATGGCGGAGTAGGCTTCGGTGAGCGGATTCTCGCCCTTTGGGACGAAGTCGGTAGGGCTGTACCGGGCAATACTGTGGAAGAAGACGGCTTCTTCGACCGCGGAGACGAGTGCGTGACCGATGCCGCCCAGCATGGCGTGGTAAGGCCAGACGGTGAGATCGTATTTGCTGCGGGATTGGAGTTGGGCGGTGTAATAGGCCAGGTGGTGTTGCCCCTGTTCTGGGGCGAGGCCCAGGCTTCCCGCGAGGGCCGGGTTGAACTTCCATTTGCCCGCATGGATGTCCTCAGCGGAGACCATCGTCATCGGGCCAGGGTGGTTACCATCATCATCCACCAGAAACACCGCGTGGAAGATTTGCATGGCAGTATGTGTGTCCAGCGTGGCAGTGATGGAGGTGATTTTCTCCAGATTCCGGTATATAAATTCACACAGCCGGATGTTGTCATCCACCGCGCCCGTGCCGGATCGCCCACCGACGAAGAGTTCAAAATCGGGCAAACAGAAGGTGTTTTGCACGTCAATCAGGACAAGAGCAATTTTACGCTCGTCCTGCGCGGCGGGTTGAATGTGGTTTTGGGTAGCCCATTGCCTTGCTCCGGTGGCGCAGGTTTCGTAGGGAACACGCCAGACCTGGCTGACCTTTTGGGGATCGAAATGGGAGGGGATGGGGGGCATAGCTTCTCCTTGTTTGTGTGTATTTTACACAAATTCAAACCGAAAATAAATGCGGGCGAACCCGCGAGTTAGTGTAAATGATACACGAATTATATCATTTTATCAACATTTGTCAAGGGAGCAGTTAAAATAGAGCAGCCGTATCTTTATTGAGACTTCTCCGTTAAGCACGCAGCATGAGGAGACCCATCGCGTGAGCGAAGCCGCGAACAACGACGCAACCCTGGTACAACGCGCCAAAGATGGTGACAAAACCGCCTTTGCCGCGCTCTACGAACGTTACCAGCCGCCGGTTTTCACCTATGTCTATTACCGCGTCGACAGCCAGACCCTCGCCGAAGACCTCACCGCCGAAGTGTTCGTCCGCATGGTGGCCAAAATTCGCACCTACCGCGCTGCCAGCCCTCTCCTCGCCTGGCTTTACACTATCGCCCGCAACCTGATTACCGACCACTACCGCCAGGCCAGCCGACTTACTCCCCTCCACGAGCGAACCGCCATGAGCCAGATAGACCTCTCCGAAGAAGCCCACTGCCGGTTACAGGAAACCGAACTACGTACCGCCCTCAAAAAACTCTCCGAAGACCAGCGGCAAGTCGTCCTTCTTAAATTTATCGAACGCCGCAGCAATGCCCAAATCGCCGCTCTCCTCGGCAAAACCGAAGGCGCAATCAAATCCTTACAACACCGGGCTTTGGGCGCCCTTCGAAGATATTTGAACAAGCCGAATAAAAATGAGTATATCTAATTTTGAAACGCTACTTGATGAATGTCTCGCGCGCCTCTATTCTGGCGAGCGCATAGATGATATTCTGCAAGATCAACCTGAGTACACCAACCGCCTGCGACCGTTGCTTGAAGTGGCTGCTCAAATGTCTACCCTTCCTGCGCCGCACGCCCGTCCCACCGCCATTCGTCAGGGCCGCCAGCGCATGTTAGAAGCGGTAGATGAAAAGACGAATGCTCCATGTCCCGCTTTTTGGCAGCAGTTCATTGAAAATCTGCTCTCTTTTTTCCCATCCCTTCGCCCTGTATTTGGAAATGCCTTAGCTCTCATCATTTTGGCGGGCTTGGTCGCTGGCTTGGCATGGATCTTTACCTCTCTGGATTTAGAAAGTGACCCGGCGGGGCAACAGACCCCCACTTCAACGATGACCCCCTCTGAGATGATCCCTACCCCTTCAGGGACTGTGTTGCTTACCCCAACCAAAACACTTCTCCCAACGAATTCTGCCATTTTCACCCAAACGAAAACCTTTACTCCATCTATCTCCCCTGCTCCCATTTTCATCACGCTTACCCCCACACCGGCGTCTACAAAGAAAAATGTCGAAGATGAGTCTCCTGAAATTCCGACACCGACCAAAACACCTGTCCTGTCTTACCCTCCGCCCGTCACGGACACGCCACTACCGCCTTATCCCCCTCCTATGACTGAAACGCCAACCCCCGCAAACACAACGGGGAATGGATTCAAGCCATAGCAACTACCGGAACATTGGGTGTATATTCTCCGCCTTACATTGTTTCCCCCAACAAGCCGACCCTCTGGCAATTTTGGGTCGCCCCATCGGGGGGCAGTAGATATTTTCTTCCACATGAAATCACGCCGGAATTTGGTACAGGAGATAATACAGATGTTGCACTTGGAGACCTGGATGGGGATGTGGACGTGCTATTGTTATCATGGCAGGATCACGCTGTCTGGCTTAATCAAAATGAGTAAAGAAAAGCGAGCGGTGAATAATTTGCCGCTCTCTTTCGATGATTGACTCGGGTTGGAATTTCCCGTTATGAATTCGCCCTCTCCTCATGAAAACAAGTCAGCCTATGTCCTGGTTCCAAATAGACGCGCACGGGCGTACCGGGCCGGATAAGCCGGGTATGCGGCTGCATCGCATGGAGTAAGCGTCCCGAAGGCAGCCGCAGCCGGTAAATGTTGTATGCTCCCTTGAAATACCGCGCCAACACGATGGATTTCTCCCCAGCGGCTGGCTCGAACGCCACGTCGTCAAAACGGATGGCGATTTCCACCGGCGTCCCGTTGGGGAAATAGGTGGGCTGCTCAATGAAGCCGATCTCGGTCATGATTCCGTCTTCGGCCACCTCCCCCGGCAGAAAATCGGTGCTGCCCATAAACTCGGCCACAAAACGGGTGGCAGGGCTGTGAAAAATCTCCTCCGGCGTGCCGATTTGCTCCAACCGGCCTGCGTTCAACACCGCCAGCCGGTCGCCCATAAACAACGCCTCTTCCTGATCGTGTGTGACGAAAATCGCAGTGGAACCGCTCGCTTTGAGAATCGCACGCACTTCTTCGCGGATACGCGCCCGGCGGTCGGCGTCCAGATTGCTAAACGGTTCGTCGAACAAAATCAGGACCGGTTGGGGAGCCATTGCCCGGGCGAGGGCCACGCGCTGGCGTTCGCCGCCGGAAAGTGCGTGCGGGTAGCGTTCGCCGAGGTTCTCCAATCCCACCAGGCGGAGATAAAAATTTGCCTGTTTGCGACTTTCCTCATTCTTTTTCAGTCCAAACAACACATTCTCAAAAGCTGTCAGGTGAGGGAAAAGTGCGTGTTCCTGGAATACCAGACTGATCCCACGTTTTTCGGGCGGAACGAATTTTTGCCCATTCGCCACTACGTTTCCTTCAACCCGAATGATGCCGTTGGAGGGCCTTTCAAACCCGGCGATCATGCGGAGTGTGGTCGTTTTTCCACAACCACTTGGGCCAAGTAGCGCAAGGATTTCTCCCTTTTGTACGGTCAGGTTCAAGTCATAAACCGCAGCGGTCACCCCATCAAAAGTTTTAGAGAGGTTGGAACATTCAATAGTATAGAGACTCATAGTTGTTTTCGAATGGTGAGAAAGGCCATAGGAACGGAGGAGACTAAAATGAGCAGTAACGCGGGTGCTGCGGCCTGCGCAAAGAAGGCTTCAGACACCGCTCCCCATATGGATGTGGCAAGGGTTTTAAACCCAAGGGGACTTAAGATTAAGGTTGCGGGGAGTTCTTTCATCGCGGTCAAGAAAACCAACGCTGCCCCTGCACCCAGCCCGGGTTGCACGAGCGGGAATGTAATCCCTCGGAATACCTGAAGTGGGCCTTTCCCTAAACTGCGTCCCGCCTCTTCCAGATTAGGATGAACATGAAGCAAAGAAGACTGGACGGCCCCCATTGCCTGTGGCAGAAATAGGATCATATAAGCAAAAATCAACATTGGAGTGGTCTGGTATAAAATGAGGACGTAGTTTGCTCCAAAAAAAACCAGAGCCAGCGCAATCACAATTCCTGGCAGGGCAAACCCCAGGTAGGTCAGACGTTCAAGGATAAATGTGTACTGATCCGACCGGCGCACCCGCAAAATAGAAATGGGCAAACTCGCGGCCACTGTAACGAATGCCGCGGCAAGTGAGACGGAAAGAGAATTCCATGAGGGACGCCACAGCGATGATATTTGTTCGCCAGATTGAACGCCGCGAACCAACCAATACACCAGGTTTAATGCCGGAAAAATTAATGCGACCAATGCAATTGCCCCACAAAACAACATTGCAGGCCACTTCCACTTTCCGAGAGGAACAATACTGGGCGGACGTACATGAGAGCTAGAACTATAAAGCCGGGTTGAGGTGGACTTGCGGGTTTCTAACCCCAAAATGATCAGCGTAAGCAGGATCAAAATGAGCGATAGCACCGCTGCCGCGGAACGATCCAACGAGGATTGGTATTGGATGTAAATTGCACGGGTGAATGTGTCATATCTTAAAATGGCCACCGCGCCAAAATCTCGCAGGGCGTATAAGACGACGAGCAAACTTCCCGCGGCCAATGCCGGGCGCAATTGAGGCAGGGTTACTCGCAAGAACGTTTGCCAGGGAGTGTGACCCAGGCTGCGTGCTGCTTCCTCGACTGCGGGATCCATTCCGGACAGGGCCGCGCGCAGGCTTAACAAAATGTAAGGGTATGTAAGCATCGTCAACACATACAACGCGCCCGGAAAGCCGTAGAGTGAAGGGATCCGTTCAATCCCAAATAATACTTCCAACCACCCTTGCACGATTCCACGCGGACCCATCGCTGAGACAAACAAATAGGCCCCGATATAACTGGGAATGACCAAAGGAAGCGCGGTCAGCAGTGCCCACCCTCGTTTGAACGGGAGATTGCTCCGGGTTGTCAGCCAGGCAATGGGCAAGGAGATCCCTATCGAAGCAAAAGTGACAGAAATTGCTAAAACCAGGCTATTCCACAATATTTCAAGATTACGGACGCGAAACACTAAATCCCATATCGCTGCTTCCCCACCCAGGGCACGCACCACCAGATAACCCACCGGGAGCAGGATGGTGATGACCAGCAGAAAGGCCGGGATCCAAAGCAGGAATACCGTGCGCCACGAAGGTCGCGGCGCATGGGATTTCAAAGGCGGGGTTAAGGGCTGTGTTGTGTACTCGGCCACGAATATCTTTATGGTAGGGCGCCAACCTCACTTAAAAGAGTCACTGTACCTTGCAAGTCGGCCAGATCGGTCAGGTCCATCTCAATCCCGTGGATTTCGGCAAGGGGAGTCAGGCCGCGCGGGGTAACCACACCGTCGATCAAAGGATATTCCCAGGTTTGTATGGCGAAGTATTGTTGGGCAACAGGGGAAAGCAGGAAGTGCAGGAATCTCAAAGCATTTTCCTGATTGTCAGATTGTTTAAGCATACCTGCACCGGCGACCATAACGAGTGAACCAGGGCCTTGTCCGGGTAGGAAGTAATTGCGCGCCCTAAAATCTTCGCCTTCTTCTTGCAGGAAACGATACAAGTAATAATGATTGACAAATCCGACTTCGATTTCACCTGCACCAACGGCAGCAACGACAGCAGTATTATTTTCATAAGCGATGGGGTCATTGGCCAGGATTCCTTCCAACCATTCGCGGGTTTTTGCCTCGCCCCAACTCTGGCGCATTCCTGTGACCATCACCTGGAAAGATCCGTTCGTCGGTGCCCATCCGATTTTGCCCTGCCATTTCCGATCGGTGAAATCCCAAATATCAGCAGGGAGTTCATCCGGGGTTAGGGCTTCGGTATTATACACAACCACGCGCGCCCGTCCAGAGATGCCGACCCAGAGTCCCTCGGGAGAACGGAAGTTAGCCGGAACTGTATTGAGTAAATCTTCCGGGAGGGT
>DATDOR010000103.1:0-4720 GCA_035293165.1 Anaerolineales bacterium
TCTTCCCGGACGTAGTCCTCGACCAGTTGGAAGTCCAGGTAAATCGCTTCTCCGTGAGCATGTTGGGTGGTGGAAATCGCCTGCATCAAAAGGGAGGTTTTTCCCGTTTGCCGCCCAGCCTGGATGGTGGTCGTCGTCCCCTGGCCGGATACCTGCTGCCGAAGTTGGGTGTCGGCGTCTCTTTCGATGTAGAAAGGCGACTCCGGGCGGACCGCCCCCGCTGGAGCTTCCAATGCTGCCCAGGTGTCGAACCGAACCTGAGGACGGGGGATGGCAACGGAGACAGGATCGATGGTTGAAAATTCTTCTAACAATTCGTGTTCATATTCGTAGCGGGCAATTTCTTTCAATTCGTCCAGCCCTGGATATTTGGTCATCCAGAGCAACCCGTTGACTTCCTCCTCGCTGAGGCGCAAGGCTTTCCCCAACGCCACGATTTGTAACCAGTGCCGGGGGCGCGTCACTTCCCCGTTCACCCAGCGGTAGAGCGTCTTGCGAGAAAGGTTGGAAAGCGTGGCGAGTTGTTCCACGGGGAGGTTGCGGCGTTTGACGAAGAATTGGATTTTTGCAGTGAAGGTATTTGTCATATGGATTGAATCTTATATCATTGCGCGTAAATTGACCAGCCTCTCCCGCTGAGTGACACAGGAATGACACATCAGTGACACAGATAAGGGGTATTGAACGTTTTGTGAATGTCCTATCCTTGGAGCATCACAAAACATTCAGTCCTATGAAGGGCTGAAAATTCTAGCCCAAGGAGTTTCGCTATGAACACCCGTAAGTTCTTCACCAGCAGTTTTCTTTTTATCATGACCGTCCTGATCGCACTGGGCGGCCTCTGGCAGTCCGCGGCTGCAAAATCGGGGATCTATCGTCTGCACGAGGGAGAAACTATTGAATTGGGAAAACAAGGCTTGCACGCCACAAATATCCCCCTCGGGGTTTCCGATGTGTATATGGCAACCGTCAGTAAGGCCCTGCCGCCCCGTTTCAACCACGATGTGGACATCCAATATCGTGCTCCCGCAATGGAAGTCCGGTTTCTAACGGAGAACGGAGGAGAGGTGAATAACAATAGTGCCCTGGTCTATGTGTACTTCAACATTGGCAAGGCCGAACGTGCGCTCTGGTTTGCAAGCGGAATGGACAAGATCGCCATCTGGTTTGTCAGCGAAGAGGCCGGGAAATGGGAAATGTGCCATACCTATTTTGTCAACGAAAGCCGCGACAATGGAAAATTCGACCGCCTGGCTTGCCTTGCCCCCGGCAGCGGTTACTATGTTCTTGGTTCGGGCGATTTTGATGTAGAGCTTTACACGCCCTACAAGCTGACCACCACTCTGGTGACCAATCCTACCCAAAAGTATTCGGCACAGTAAACGCTCAGAAAGCGAAAAACAAATGAGGGTCTACCGAAATTAACGGGGTGAGAACCCGAATTTTGAAGGTGGTGGGGGATGTACCCCCCGCCACCTTCAAAATTCGGCATATTCCCGCTGAAACGGAAGAGCCACAAATGGATATACCCGGAAGGTCTCCCAGGGGGTCGGAGACCTTCAGTTGTTTAAAGTGCCATACAGTTAGGAAATCAAACTCATAAACCGCTAAAATTGCTTGCTTTCGGCTCTATGGGATTTGCCGTGGTTAATGCCAGATTTTGGGGTGTGAATGGGGTATACACCCCAAAATCTGGAGACCTCCCCGTCGATTCCTAAAGAACCTTGCTTTCTATTTTGCAAATGTTCATTTCTTATGGTAAACTCACAGGCGTATTTACTTAATCCACTCTAAGGGAAACTCCATGACACTCTCTCGCGTTGACAAAATGGTTGCCCGTCTACGGGATTTGCAAGTGGCTTCACCGGATATCGAGGCTTCAGCTGTCGTTTCTGTTGATGGGTTGATTATGGCTTCAGCTCTCCCTGCGGATGCGGAAGAAGACCGTGTTTCAGCAATGTCCGCGGCAATGCTCAGTTTGGGTGAGCGTATTGCTCAAGAGTTGGGCCGTGGTGTTTTGGATGAGGTTTACATTAAAGGTGAAAAAGGATTTGTGGTGTTAACAGCTGTTGGGGAAGATGCTGTTTTAACCGCCCTGGCACGGGAGAGTGCCCGGTTGGGGTTAATCTTTTTGGAAATGCGCCGTGCTGCGGCGGATTTAGAGAAGTTAGTAGGATGATGCAACGTCCACAGTTTTTTATCGAAACGACCTGAGAATTTCGTAGGGAGAGCCGACTAACGGCTCTCCCTACTTCTTTTAAGCAGTTTAGAAGAAAAAAACCGAAAAAAAGGTGTATACATCCCCATGCACACCTTCTTTGGTTCTTTGGGAATCGGCGGGGAGGTCTCCAGATTTTGGGGTGTGAGTGGGGTGTACACCCCACTCACACCCCAAAATCTGGCATTAACCACGGCAAATCCCAAAGAGCCCCTTTTTTTCGGTATTCCCTGGCTTTAGCCTGAGCAGTTACATGAATTTACATTTGTAGACTGGAGGAACACAATGTCAAAAACAAAATACTTATTTTTTACCGGCGGCGTGGTCAGTTCAGTCGGCAAAGGTGTAACCGCGGCTGCGATTGGCCGGGCGCTCAAGCAACGCGGGTTTAAAGTGGCTGTGCAAAAACTCGATCCTTACATCAATGTAGACCCTGGCACGATGAGTCCCTACCAACATGGTGAGGTGTTTGTTACCGATGATGGCGCGGAAACCGACCTCGACCTGGGTCACTATGAGCGGTTTGTTGATATTAGTCTCAACCAAATGAGTAATGTCACCACCGGGCAGGTATACGCGGAAGTGATTGGCAAGGAACGGCACGGCGATTATCTTGGTGGGACAATTCAGGTGATTCCCCATATCACCAATGAAATCAAGCGGCGTATCCAACTCCTGGCGAAGACGACGGAAGCTGACTTTGTGCTGGTTGAAGTGGGTGGCACAGTCGGGGATATCGAATCCTTGCCATTTTTGGAAGCCCTGCGCCAGATGCGAAGTGATGTCGGTAAAAAACATACCGTTTACATCCATGTCACCTGGCTTCCTTACATTGGTGCGACGGGTGAACTCAAAACCAAACCGACCCAACACTCTGTCCGAGAGTTGCGTTCCATTGGTATCTCACCGGATGTAATCATCGCCCGTTCAGATTACCCTGTAGACAAAGACCTGATTGACAAAATCGCTTTGTTTTGTGATGTGGATCGCCGTGCGGTTATCCCCATGGTGACCTCACAGTATTTATATGAAATTCCCTTGTTGGTTGAACGTTCTGGCTTGCCAGATTATTTGCTTGAACGCACAAAGATGACCCCTCTTCAGGAACCGGATTGGCGTGAGTGGGAACAATTGGTGGAAGAACTTCAAAAATCCAAACCGCGTGTAAAAGTCGCCCTGGTCGGTAAATATGTAGAACTCCACGATGCCTATATGAGCGTGCGTGAAGCCCTCAAACATGCTGCCCTGGCAACAGGGGTAGAGGTGGATATCGCCTGGGTCCACTCCGGCGACCTGGAAAAAGAACGTGGATGGGACATGGTACGCGCTGCGGACGGAGTTGTCGTCCCCGGCGGGTTTGGGGAACGCGGTGTGGAAGGCAAAGTCCTGGCCGCGCGGTTTGCCCGCACCCAAAAAGTCCCCTATCTTGGGCTGTGTTTGGGCTTACAAGTGCAGGTCATCGAGTTCGCCCGCTACGTTTTGGAAGAGGAAGGAGTCAACTCCACCGAATTTGTACCGAACACCCCCCACCCGGTCATTGATCTGATGCCCGACCAACGTGACATTACCGAAATGGGCGGGACGATGCGCCTGGGGTTGTACCCGTGCCGGTTGGAGCCGGGTTCGCTTGCGGCAGAGGCCTATGGGAAGGAAGAAGTCGAAGAACGCCACCGCCACCGGTTTGAGTTCAAAAACGCTTACCGTGAAGTGTTAGCGAAAGAAGGGATGCGCTTCTCCGGCCTATCGCCGGACAAACGGTTAGTTGAAATCTGCGAACTGGATCGGGAAATTCACCCTTTCATGGTGGGGACTCAATTTCACCCCGAATTTCTCTCCCGGCCCAATCGCCCGCACCCATTATTCCTGGCATTTATGAAGGCGGTGCGGAAGCGGGCGGGGTTAGACCCAGAAGAAGAGAAACAGATAGATGCTCTCAACGGACATAAATCAACTCCCCTTTCGGAGGAGATGGTATTAGAGACCCAGTAAGCCAATGTCTGCTGGTGTTTAAAGCAAAAAGAAGCGGCTTGCGAACCGCTTCTTTGTTTCTGACTTAAGCGTAACAGGTCTGGATTCGAGCCTTTAGATGGTTCTGGCTGAAGCCTTAACTCCACAATCGGGCTTAGAAAATCCCTTTTAGCACCAGTAAAAATCCGACAATGGCTAAGGGGATCCCCACAATCGCGCCGACAATGGTAACGGTCAGGATCACGCCGACGATCATGAAGACCAACCCCAACACGACGGCGACCAGCCGCCCGGTCAGCCCGACGATGAAGGCGATCAACTGCCACAAGGCCCAAAACGGCCAGATAAACCAGGGAATGTGTTTTTTTGCTGCGGACATGGAAGCTCTCCTTGGATAGTAACTACTCAGCTGGGAGGAGATTCGCCCGAAAAAAAGGTGTGTGAAGGGGTGAACACCCCTTCACACACCTTTTTTTCGGGATTTTCTGTGAGTATTATAGGTATCATCATTTACGCAAAGAGGCGTTTCAGGTT
>DATDOR010000104.1:0-10866 GCA_035293165.1 Anaerolineales bacterium
CCCGCCATCCACGTCCCTGGGCATATACCAAAAGTGTAGGGCATCTGGCCTTAATGCATCCCTGCCGGGGAGCGGCCGGATGGTCTCGACCCCGAAGTTCATCGGGCCTCGGGCAAAGCTGGGGGCAATCGAGGAGGCTAACGCCGCCCGCCAGCCGGTGGCATCCACCAAACACCTGGCACGGAGTTCTCCGCGGTGGGTATAGACGGTTTCCCCCTCTACGTGAGACACGGCAGCTTGCAAAAACTCTGCCCCGCTGCGTTCAAAAAGCGTTTTACAGAGCAGTTGGTAATCGAACGTACACCAGGGGTAGGGAGAGTCAAAGGGATAGCTGCCCCATTGGGTATGTAACACCAGCCGGTCCTGGGTTCGCAGGACGGTTTGCTCCAGGTCCCAATAGCGGAGAACTTGCAGGATGGTCCTGCAGGCTGAAGTTTGGCCGCTGCCAACCGGTTTACGATCAATCAAGAGGACACGAAAACCACTAAATTGGTTGGCAACTGCCAGTCCTGCAAAACTGGCCCCGGCGATGATTACGTCATAATCGAACATGGCTGTTTCTCCGTATGGCGACAGTCCCGTCAATTGCCCTTCCGCACCAGCCAGCCTCCTGCACCCAGGCTAACCAGGGCCAGAACCAGGACAGTCGCAATTTGTCCGGCTGCTTTGGTTCGAGTGAGTTCGTGAGGTTCACCGGAGGGTTCGCTGATCGTCGCGGGCTGGTCAATCGCTTCTTCTGAAGGTTCTGTGACGGTCAAATCAGCACTGGCCGTTTCCCCTTCATCGCTGGTTGCCCGGATGGTGTAAAAGCCGGGTTGCGTCTCGGGTGGGATAACCAGGGTCAATTCAAATCCTCCCTCCTCACCCTCCGTTTGGCTTACCTCGACCTCGCCCAGAGGCATCGAACCCGTGATCCCTTCCAGGGTGATAGTGAAGTGTTCTCCCACTCTTTTCAAGGTTGTTGGTGTTGGTTCTTGGGTTTGAACTCTGGCGTTCATGTGACTGAACCTCCAAATTTAAAAAGAAGAAACGGGCAGGAGGGCAAAGCTGCGCCCTCCTACCGGAATAGGGCGCATGGGCTAAACGGCTTCGCGCCGGGTGAAGTAGTTATAGGGCAGTACGATCAGGATCGCGGTGTACAGGCTGTAGCCCGCCAGCCAGAGCAACCCTAGAAGGAAACCGCCTGCTGTTACCGGCCAGGTAAATCCGGGCAAGAGCGGCGCCCAGAGGGTATACATCGTCCAGCCGAACAACAGGTCTCCGGCGATGCACAACACATAACTAATGGCCAGGGCGATGAATAAGGTGAGGCTGATGGCTCGGAAATTGAGTTTGGCGTTCATGGGTGACTCCTTGGGTCAGGCCCGCAAGTGGAGAGGGGGTGCAGTGGCGTACAAGGTCTGGGTCATCCCCTCATGCAGATGCGGAAAAAAAAGTTTTGTGATTACATTCATCGTACTCTTCTGGAACCCCATATTCAAGCGCCGTTTGGCGCGTTGCATGTTGAGCAAAAATACCTACCCGGTCATAAGCCGGATGGCCTATTGGGTTCAGGTTTGGTCTCGTTCCCGCGCGGGATGAAGGCCGGTGTGACCGCGGCATATTGGGCGTACGCTTCCCCAAATTCTGCCAGCGCCTCCTGCTCTTCACACCACGCAAGCCGCACGTACATCCCCATTAATATGGGGAACATGAGCAGCGTGAGCAGTGTTGGCCACTGAAACAGGAATCCCAGCAGGATGAGGAAGAAAGCAACATACTGCGGGTGGCGCAGATAGGCGTATGGCCCGGTCGTCGCGAGTTCGTGTGCACGCTGTGCCTTGTACAACACGTCCCAGGCCGCGCTGAGCAGGATAAAGCCGCCGCCTATCAGCAGTGTGCTGATCAGGTGGAAGGGGCTAAAATGTGGATCACCTTTCCAACCCAGAAGCGTTGTCCACAGGTGCCCGGTGTCGTGGGTCAACAGGTCAATGCCAGGGTAACGACTCGCCAGCCAGCCGGAGAGCAGGTAAATCGTCAGCGGGAAGCCGTACATCTCGGTGAATAAGGCCACCAGAAATGCGGAGAATGCGCCAAACGAACGCCAGTCGCGGGCGGTGCGCGGCTTGGTAAAACTGAAGGCGAACATGATGAAGATGGCCGCGTTGAGGACGACGAGCGTCCACAGGCCATAGGCGGGAGCTTCGGCGTTCATTTTTGGTCCTCCGGGGGTTGGTGACCGGCATGATCGCCATGCCCACCGTGATCACCATGTCCACCATGCATAAACAGGTGCAGCAACGGGCACAGAAGCAGCAGCGCGTAAGGCAAGATGCCAAAGAAGTGTGCGGTGTGCTCGGTAATGAGATAGAACGCTGCGATGCCGAGAAACGCCAGGCAGGCCAGCCCCGTTCGAGAACGAAGCCATTTGCTCAGGTTGAAGTTTTGTCCAGTGTCCATCTATTTCTCCTTTCGGTGCGGGATCATGCCCGATCCGAAATGATCCATCAGACAGGTTCAGGTGCGGGATTTCAGGCGCGCCCTCCCCAGAGCCTGCACGATGAGCGGCAGCGCCACCGCAAACGAGAGCAGCGCGACGATTTGCGACTGCGTCAGTCCGAAGGCGATGATCTGGTACGAACTGGTGAAGGCCAGCAAGAAGCGCTCCGCGCTGTAAAGGGCGAGGTAGACCAGGAAAAGCAGCCCATCTGGCCAGTTCTTTTGGCGGAGTCGCCAGAGCAGAGCGAAGAGGCCGAGGTTGGCGATGATCTCATAGACAGGCATGGGGGTGTAGTACACGCCCAATTGCGGCACCATGGCATTGGGACTGGTGTAGGCGAAGCCAAAGGGCCCGGTGGTAGGTTTGCCCATCGCGTCGCCGGTGATGATACAGGCCACACGCCCAATCGCCTGCGCGAGCACGAGGCCGGGGGCAATGGCATCCAGCAGACGGGGGAACTGCCAGCCACGTCGCCAGGCAAGAAAGGAAACCGCGATCAGGCCGCCGATCACGCCACCCCAAATGGCCAGACCGCCTTCCCAAATGTACAGGGCGCGCACGGGGTTCATAGCGTATTCGTGCGGCCAGTGGTCGAGCACATGGAAAAGCCGCGCCCCAATCAGGCCGCCGCTGACGACCCACAGCGCGCTGTCGTAGATGTCGTCTTTCTTGAAACCTTTGCGTTCGGCTTCACGCGCCGTGAGCCACACGCCTACGGCAATGGCCGTGACGACGAGGACGCTGTACCAGCGCACCATGAAGTGGCCGATGTTGAAAATAACAGGATCAATACCAATCGTAATCATGTGAAATAACTCTCCTTTTCTTCCTTAGATGGCCGACGGCCTGGCGCGCAGGTACGAAACCGGTCCAAAGATCGTGGAAAATTGACGGGGTTCGGTTATCCCTGAAAAACCGGCTTCGTGTAACATGACCGGTATGAGGCCGTCGAAGTTATCGGCGGTTTCCTCCAGGCGGCGCATGAAAGATGCAATCACGCGCATCCTGACAGAACGGGGCTGGCCGAAATCCAGGATATGGAATTCTCCACCAGGTTTTAAGACACGATAGATTTGTTCGAAGGCTTTCCGTTTGTTATCACGGGTCAGATGGTGGAAGACCAGGCTCGTGACGACCCGGTCAAACGTCGCGGGCGGGTAAGGGAGTTCATGTGCCAGCCCATGTTCCCAACTGATTGACACGCCAGCTTTTCCAGCCTTTGCGCGGGCGATATCCAGAATCTGCGAGTCACCATCCAGACCGGTCATCTCTGCCTGAGGGTAAGCTTGCTTCAACAGGATGGTCAGTGTGCCTGTGCCACAGCCGAGGTCGAGTACGTTCATGCCGGGGTGAATATCCGCCTGAGCCACAAAATACCGTTTGAAGGTATCCTCCCGCATGGCCCATTTAAGCAGCGGATCGTAGAGAGGGGTCAGCCACCGGAAACTGAGCGCCGGAATGTAACGATCGTCAGGTGTATTCATCCTAACTCCTTCCCGATCTCACTCCACAATCAATTTGCCGCGCAGCATCCCCATCTTGCACTGGAACCCGTATTCGCCGGGCTGTTCGGGCAAGAATTCAAGGGCGACCGGTTCCCCTTCGGGGAGGAGCGAGCTCTTGTTAAAGTCAGGGAACAACACTTCTTCGGAGCAGGCGGAACTTTCCTGGCGGGTGAAAGTGAAACGGACAGGCTTTCCGGCTTTGACGACGATCACATCCGGGGTGTACCCCCCCTTGACGGTGATGGCGACCTCTTGCGCGCCGCCCGCGCCGGTGACCGCCCGTGTCTGTCCTTTGGGGGCAAACCAGAAATACCAGGCGATGAAAATGCTGAGGGCGACCCCGCCCAGGGTGACAATGATTTGTGCTGTGGTCATGTGATTTTCTCCTTGAGAGACCTGGTTGGCTGTTTTCGACAGCTTGAAACCTGCCAGGTCTGGTATCGTTATTTTGCGCTAAAACGGGGCTGGAAGCCGCGCAGCCGGTTGGCGTTGCCCACGACGGTGACGGACGAGAAGGCCATCGCTGCGCCGGCAATCAACGGGCTGAGCAGCAACCCAAAGAAGGGGAACAGGATGCCCATTGCGACGGGCACGCCCAACGCGTTGTAGATAAACGCTCCAAATAAATTTTGCCTGATATTCCGCATAGTCGCCCGGCTGACCTCGATGGCCGTCACCACCCCATTCAGACTGCCTTTGATCAGGGTGATGTCGGCGGCCTCGATGGCGACATCCGTCCCGGTGCCAATCGCCAGGCCGATGTCGGCCTGCGCCAGGGCAGGGGCGTCGTTGATGCCATCGCCGACCATCGCCACTTTTTTGCCCTCGGCTTGCAGCAGGTGGACATTGTGCGCTTTGTCTTCCGGCAGCACTTCGGCCAACACCCGGTCTACTCCCACCTGCCGGGCGATAGCATCGGCGGTGCGCTGGTTATCGCCCGTGATCATGACGACTTCGAGACCCATCTTTTTGAATCCGGCAATCGCCTGGGCGGAGTCCTCTTTGACAGTATCGGCGACGGCAATGATGCCGGCGGCCTGCCCGTCGATCGCCACGTACATCGGGGTTTTTCCTTCATCGGCCAATCGAGCAGCTTGTGTCTCCAGGTTGCCAAGGGCGATCTTTTCCCGCTGCATCATCTTCAGGTTACCAAGCGCCAGCCGATGCTTTTCCACCCCCGCAATCACGCCATGGCCGGGGATCGCCTCGAAACTTTCTGGAGAGACCAGGGACAGCCCGCGGGCCTTGGCACCCTCCACAATTGCCTCCGCCAGGGGATGTTCGCTGACCGTCTCGACCGAGGCTGCCAGCCGGAGCACTTCTTCCTGCCCGCCCCAGGCTCCGGTGACCACCACGTCCGTCAGTTCCGGCTGGCCTTTGGTGATGGTGCCGGTCTTGTCCAGGACGACGGTTTTGATTTCCTGCGCGGTTTGCAAAGCCTCGCCGGAGCGGATCAGGATGCCGTTTTCCGCTCCCTTGCCGATCCCGACCATCAGGCTCATCGGCGTGGCCAGCCCCAGCGCGCACGGGCAGGCAATGATCAGGACCGTAACGGCCGTGACCAGCGCATAGACCAATTGCGGCTGCGGGCCAAAATCGAACCAGATGACGAAGGTCAGCACCGCGAGAATCATGACAATGGGGACAAAATAGCCGGAAACGGTATCCGCCAGCCGGGCGATGGGGGCCTTTGAATTTTGGGCGTCCTGCACCATCTTGACGATCTGGGCCAGGGCAGTGTCCTTGCCGACTTTGGTGGCCTGGAATTTGAACGCGCCGGTTTTGTTCAGGGTTGCGCCGATGACTTCGTCGTCCACTTTTTTGGAGACAGGCAGGCTTTCGCCGGTGAGCATGGATTCGTCCACCGCGGAGCTGCCTTCGACGATGATCCCGTCCACCGGCACTTTTTCGCCGGGGCGGACGAGGATCGTGTCGCCCACCAGCACTTCTTCAACAGGAATGTCCATCTCCTGCCCATCCCGAATCACGCGAGCGGTCTTGGCTTGTAACCCCATCAGTTTTTTGATGGCTTCGCTGGTGCGGCCCTTGGCGCGCAGTTCCAACGCCTGCCCCAATACCACCAGGGCGATAACAACGGCGACCACATCGTAGAATGGCTCAGACGTGCCTTCGGGGAAAATCGCGGGAAAGAGAATGGCAACGGTGGAATACAGCCAGGCGGCAGCCGTTCCGGTCGCGATCAGGGTATTCATGTTGGCCGCCCGGTGTTTGAGCGCAGCCCACATTCCGGTGAAAAAGTCGCTGCCTGACCAGAGCAGCACCGGGAGGGTAATCATCGCTGCAATCCCCCACACCAGGCGCAGGGTGGCCATGTTCCAATCCCGCACGATGGGCACATACTGCGGGTACGCGGTGAGCAGAACCGGGATCGAGATGACCGCCGCGAACCAGAATTTCGCCATCAAGCGGCGGTATTCCCGTGCGTGGGCTTCCTGCTGTTTGTCCACCGGTTCATCGCTCGCGGCCGGGCGGGTTTTGTACCCCCAGGTTTCGATAGCCTGTTTCATCTGTGCCAGCGAAGCTTTTTCGGGCAGGTACTCGATGCTCGCTTCCTGAGTGGCGAGGTTGATCGTTGCGCCAATCACTCCCTGAGTGGCGCGCAGTTCTTCTTCGATGAAGCCGACACACGAGGCGCAGCGTAAATTTTCGATGCCAATCCGGGTTTGTGCCCCTCCCACTCGGTATCCGGCACGCTTGAGCGCGGCTTGAAACTGTGCGAGCGTGACGTTTTGAGCGTCGTAGGTCACAGAAACGATCCCGGAGCCAGGGTTGGCGGTTGCAGACTTGATCCCAGGAACGGCTTTTAGCGCCGTCTCGACAGCCTGGCGGGCGTCCCCTTTTTCCAGGCCAATGACCGGAAGTTCCAACCGGGCCACCGGCAAGTCAGGGTTGTAGCCGGTCGTCGGCGAACCGGCCAGGGGTTTTTCTGCCGGTTGCGTAACGGCAGCATGGGCGTATTTATGCGGGTCGGCGTCGAACTTGTCCACACAGGCCTGGGAGCAGAAATAAAACGTCTGGCCCATGTGTTCTCTTGTAGCAAATGCGGACGCGGGATTGATTTCCATCCCGCAAACGGGGTCTTTGATCATGATTTTTCTCCTTGAATGATATAGAAGTTCGAGTTGTATCCATCCGGCAAATAGGATACTCCGAAGGGGCTATCGTCTACAAGCGCAATTTTGCTTATTCCGGGATAGGCATAAACCCCTAATCAGCGATAGGCCATTTAGCGCGTAGATGACACACCTTCAATGAAGCCACGAGACCTGGGAAACCGGTTATCTAAAACCTCTTTTAATGTCTGGCGCAGGGAGGGGGTATGCCGGAGAGGCTCCCACCCACGTGATAAAAGGGACTGGGAAATGGCCAGGTCCAAGGCAGTATTCAGGTTGCTCTCGCATGGGTTGGCAAACAAGCCGTTCCCAGCCTGGGACCATGAATTGGCCAGGTAGATCAGCACTTCCTGCGTCACCCTTCGGGTTTGCAGGGAAACCCCATGCCTGAGTAAAATGCTGACCACCCCCATGGCAGGTTTGAGCCAACGGGAATGCCACCCGGGAATCTGGTGCAGGCGGGCATAGGCGCTTGCTTCATCCCGGATCCACGCGCTCAGGGTGTGCTTTTCTGGTTCTCTTGAAATCAAGGGGAGGGAAAACGGTTCTGGGGTTTCACAAAAGGCGCCGGTGATCACCGTAGTTTGGGTAAGCAAATCAGCCTCATAACCGGGGAAAAGCCCGGCGTCCATCGTACCGACGATCAATAGATTGGGGGGGCAGGGGAAAGGCGGCCAATAATAGTTCCCCGGCAGAGGTATCACCCTTCTCCCCTGGATCAATCTGGCGAGGGTGGAGAAACATCCCTCCAGTTCCGCGGGGCTGATTTTCATCAAACAGGCGATGAACACCTCATGGGCGTTTTGGGCTTGTAAAGCCTCAGACAGGAGGGCGGCTATTTTTTCCTCGTTGAGGGCTGTTTGGGCCTGGGTAAAACGCGCCACGTTATCCGTGCGGGTTGCCCACCAGGCGTGGCCGGCCATCGTTTGACATTGATAGGGTGATTGGCCTGTTAATTCAGCGGAAAAGAGCCTGAGGAAGGCTTCCTTGGGTTCATCTTTCGGCCCCACCAGCAGGGCGAGGGGTTTGGATTTCAGAGAAACGTAAAGGTTGGTGACAGAGACTGGAGACACCGGGATATTGGCCTCGGCCATCGCCTGCATGAGACGCACGAGGGAGTTCAATTCCCTATCAAGAGGAAGCGTCAAACCTTCCTTCCTCTCCCAGGGATGGATAGACAGGAGGGTCATGGCTTTTTAAACACCTCCCACCCACAAATCCCCCAACAGATGAGCAACACCAAAAAGAATAAAACCACGGCCGCGGCCAGGGCGATCTCCGTCCCGAAAAAAGGGTATACAAAGAGGCCAATGAGCGGCAAGGTGCATAGCCAAACCGCAAGGGTGACCATCATGGTATCAGAGCCAGCGAGGTTAAGTTTCTTTAACCATTTCACGTTTCACACTCCTGAAAGCAGCGCGGCGCCGCCAGAATAACAGAAAGGCGGCGGATTGGCTCCTTTTACGTGGTTTGATTTCGACGCAGCACGCCCAGGGTGCAAACGGTCGCCAGAAACCCCATCCCAATCCAAAAAACCAGCTGCCCCCCAGGATTGGGATGTTTCCGGTAAATTTGACGGTATTCCTCCCCGGTGTTTGCGACGACATACAACTCGCTGGCCAGTTCCCAAACTGCCTCATGGGCCAGGAAAGCTGCAGCCAGCGTTTTCATGACCCTTGCCGGCCCGCGCCTGCGCTTAGGTCTGAGTGAAAACAAGAGCAACGCGTGCGCCAGGGCCACTGGCAAGGTTTGTAAATGCCCAAACTCGTGCAGAAAACTCAAATGCAAACGATCTGCCTCCGGCAACCCACGGCGCAAGATCAGGTTGACGACCGGCGGGTGAGACAGCGCGACCCCGCCCACCCGTACGAGATGCCACAGCCCATTTTCTACTGTGATTTCAGCGGGAAGGCCGTACCACGCCTGGACAGGGAGCGGGGTTCCTGTAAGAAGTTTCATAGGCAGTTTTCAATCGAGTTGGGACGCGGATACTTACATTCTCCGCGCACGACCGGTAGCATTGTTGTTATGTTCAGTATAGCGAAAAACGCCGCGCGCCATAAGCGCAAAATGGCGGAGGTGGGCATAGGCATTTTTGCTTACATCACAACGATCATTCCATAAATTCGAGGTGAGAGGTTTATAGGAGAAGAAGCACGTTTGCTTCTCCACATGAGAACTCGTGATGGGGCATGAGGGACAGTCTCCCTATCCAAAATAGGGAAACCACCCCTATTGCGAAAACGGCCAAGATCGTATCATCAGGACAACAACAGGTTGCATGAAGCAACCAAAACACTTACCAATCGGAGGTTCTTATGTCTCTCACAAATCGCGAATTCTGGACGCTCGTCCACGGCATGATCCTGGGTTCCGCTTTCTTGCTCTCCTTTGCCGGTGGTCTGGCTGGCCTGTATAGCCTGCGGCCACAATGGGCCACGGTCGCAGGGATCCAGGAACGCCTGGGCCGTTTGAAATGGGGTACGTACATTATGGCGTTGGTCGCCTGGCTGACGGTGATTACCGGTACTTACATCGTGTACCCGTGGTACCGGGCGCCTGCCCCAGAAGGCGCAGACCTTTCTCTGTATCCGCGCTCGTTTCTCAAAGCCAGTGAAGCTTTGTCCGGCTGGCACACTTTTGGGATGGAGTGGAAGGAGCACATCGCCTGGTTTGCGCCCATTCTGGCGACCGTGGTTGCTTTCCTGGTATGGAAATACGGAAGGGAACTGCCCCATGACGATAAACTGCGCCGCATGGTGATTGTGCTCTTCATCATCGCTTTTGCCGCTGCTGGCATTGCCGGATTGTTTGGGGCCCTGATCACCAAAGCCGCCCCTGTTTTATAAATACCCATTCCTTGTAGCATAAAGGAGTACACAATTATGACAACTCAAACCCTATCCAAAACATCTCAGGACAAGACAGTTGAAAAGACAGAGAGCAAAATAACAACTGCACCGGCGGCTGTGGCGATGATCTCCGGGGGCATTGGGACCCTCTTCGTCGGCCTGATGACAACCGGGGCGGTCCTCAGTGAAAGTCTAAGTAATTTCCTCAATTGGTGGAACCCCGCCGGTCCTCTGACCGGAAAAACCGGCGTCGGCATTTTGGCCTGGCTGGTCAGTTGGTTCTTGCTCAATACGATCTGGAAAGGCAAAGATTACGATCTCAAGAAAGCCTTCACCATCACCTTGACGCTGATCGTTCTGGGACTGCTGCTGACCTTCCCACCCATTTTTGAAGCTTTTGAATAGCGCGATGCTCATACCATATCGAAGGCCTGCCAAACGGCAGGCTTTCTTCATGTTTTCGTATGCCGCTTCTCAATCGCTCGGAGTATACTTGATCCATGGTTCCTGCCTTGCAAACCTTTTTTGAGATCAACGCTGTGCCGGTTCTCTTTGCTTATGGGTTGGTTTTTTTCGTCTTGGGTTTGGCAGTCGCGCTGCAGTATCGTCAGCGCAGCCGCCTGGAACTGGCGCGCAGCCTGGGATGGCTGGCGGCATTCGGAATTCTCCATGGCTTGCACGAATGGGGGGACATTTTCATCCCGATCCAGACGGATTACCTTTCTTCCCAGGCGATCATCCTTTTACAATTTCTTCAGGTGATCTTGCTGGCGGTTTCGTTTGGGTGTTTGTTCCAGTTCGGCGTGGAATTGTTGAAACCGCGCTGGCCGCGTTTGTTGGTGATGCCCCTCCTCGTGGTGGTCGGATGGGGGTTCTGGTTCATCCTGCCAGGGATT
>DATDOR010000105.1:0-7073 GCA_035293165.1 Anaerolineales bacterium
GGTCATTCATTGCTTCGTCAATCCGCAAGCCTTCAATGTAAGGCCATTCGAACCAATTGGACCTCTGGCCGGGGAACTGATCGGGATCAAGCAAGGTTTCGAAGCGAAGGTGTTGGGCCTCGGATTTCGGTTCGACAATCTCTAAAAGTTTGGCAAGCGGGAACCCCATCCAGGGGATGACCATACTCCAGCCTTCAACGCAGCGCAGTCGGTAGACGCGTTCTTCCTGGTCAAACATAGTTCGCAGGTCGTCAATATCAAAGGTCTTGGGGGTGTTCACCAACCCATCTACCTCTACCGACCACGGATAGCTGACAAAATCTTTGGCAAGCCCTGCCACTTTCTCCTTGTTGACCGTGAATTCATAGAAATTGTTGTAGTTGGTAATTTCCTTGTAGGTGTTAAGGGAGTCGCCCAATTCGTCTGTGGAGACGCTGACCTGGAGGGTAGTGTCATCCGGGGGATCGGGGACTTGAGCAGAGGTAGAACTACTACCAGAGGTTGTTGTCGGTTTGCCGGATGAACCCGTGTTGTTTGTGGCTGGGGCACTGGGTGCGCAAGCAGCCAACACAGCTGCGCCTGCACCGACGATGCCCAAGCTTTTCAAAAACTCGCGGCGGTTCAAATAGACGTGTTCGGGGGTAATTTCGGAGGAAGGGATTTTGATCATAGTAGGTTCTCTTTTTGCCACGAATTATACGAATTTGACGAATAAGAGAAAAATATACGTGGAATTCGTGATTAGAAATTAGGGGTAAGGTTCATTTAGCAGAGCGACAATCGCCGCTTCGGTTTCTGCATACCGGCCTTCGCCGATGTGGGTATAACGAAGATTGCCGTTTTTATCAATCAGGTAGAGGGTAGGCCAGTAACGATTATTATACGCTCCCCAGGTTAAACGATCATTATCTTGGGCGACCGCGTAAGGCACATCGAGTTCGACAAGGGCCTGTTTTAGGAGGCCCAAATCCTCTTCGTAACTAAATTCAGGATAGTGATTGCCGATCACGACCAGACCCCGGTCTTTGTACTCATTATGCCATCCCCTCAACGAGGGGATCACATTCCGGCAATTGATGCACCCAAACGTCCACATGTCTAGCAGGACAACTTTGCCGCGCAGGTTCGCCAGGCGCAGCGGTTCGCTCGTGTTGAGCCAGATTTCATTTTCCAATTCCGGGGCGGGACCTAGATTGGGCAAATCCACAGCAACCTCCTGGGCTTGTGCTTCTCTTTCGGAGACAGAGGCATTGTCCGAAGTCGTATTTGCCGACTCCGTGCCAGCGGAAGCTGTTGAGCAAGCCGCTAAAAGCAATCCAAAGAATATCCAAAACAGTTTCTTCATTTGACTCTCCTCATGGGATGTTCATTACACGATACCCCCGTATTGTAGCAAGTGGAGATTACGAAAGTATTAAGGTTGAGGTAAAGAAAGTGTTTTACAGTAGTATGAACACCCGAAAAAAAGGTGTGTTTGGGGGGGTACCCCCCCAAACACACCTTTTTTTCGGGAATCTCGTTGTTCACACTTTCGTTGACGAATACAGTTGAGGTAAAGAAAGGGAAATAGGTAGCGCAAGATTGCATCTTGCGACGAGTGAATTGCAAATTTACTCTACCTGCTTTTTATCATCCAAACTCGAATGGCGTCGTTAAGGGCATGGATATGATCCAACTCTTTTTTTAGCCGCTCCAACAGCCTCTTTTGATCGGCATTAACAAAGCCAAAGGCATCTTCATTGAACAGGACTTCTAATATCCCAAGTGCAATGGATGAATTCTGATTCAACTCGTGGTAAATCTTTCGAATGAGTTCTTCTGATGTCCAGGATTGAATTTTCTCTTCATCCATCTGAATCCCTAAAAGTCTTCAAACGCAATTCCCATCTACTCATAATGGAACCGACAAGAGAGGATTATGATTTTCTCGTTCGTTACCTGGTAAATCAACCGATGCTCTTTATCAATTCGCCGCGACCATGCCCCACCAAATTGATGCTTCAAAGGCTCAGGTTTTCCAGTTCCTATAAAGG
Source organism: Anaerolineales bacterium (assembly GCA_035293165.1). GTDB lineage: Bacteria > Chloroflexota > Anaerolineae > Anaerolineales > JABWBV01 > JABWBV01. The sequence continues at coordinate 2,034 of DATDOR010000105.1, forward strand.
GGGTACGTTGCACCTCTTCGATCAGACGCAGAATCCGAAGTGCCATTTTTCGGTCATATTGCACCCACCACATTAATTGCTCCAGGGCCTGTGGCCTAAAGACCAGTTCTCTCACGCACAGCCTCGAAAGGGATTTCTTCGGTGCTTTGCATGGCTTCGAGTAGTTGCTGCTTGTTTGCTGGTGAACTCATCAAATATGCTGTTTCCTCCCATGCGGAGATTACCCGCTCGACTTCAGTCAAATCCCCCAGCTCGCGACTCTCTCGAACAGCCTCGAGCAACTCCACAAAAAATGCCGAAACCCCCGCCGCGTCCAGATGCCGCAGCCAATCGAAATGCACCGGCACGGGAAAGACAGACACATCCCCCTTGTTTTCTGATTGAAGAGTAGTAACCAAAACTTGAGAAACCATAAGCAACTCCTTTTCCCCAATTATAGCAGGCGCGTACGCTTTCAGTTCTTATGAGTTCGCTACTCCCTTCGGCAAACTAAACTGCATCACTGTCCCCTGGCCCAACTGACTTTCCACCCAAATCCGTCCCCCGTGTGCCTCAACGATTCCCTTTGCAATTGCCAAACCCAGCCCTGCGCCGCCACTGGAGTAGCCTTCGCGGGAACGGCTCTTTTCGCCCCGGTAAAAACGGTCAAAGACATGGGGTAAGTGCTCGGGCGGGATGCCCGTACCACTGTCCGACACGGCAATCACGACCGAGCCGTTTTCCACCCCCGCGCGGACGTGAATCTCTCCTCCGGCTGGGGTGTGGCGGATGGCATTCTCGATCAGATTCCTGAACACGCGGCTGATCTTCTCCGGGGCCATCCAGATCGGGTCCACCCCTGGGGACACTTCCCCGGTCAACGAAAGATTCCGCTCCACCGCGCGCGCCGCAAACGCCCCCAAGGTATCCGAAACCAGATCGGACAGGGACGCAGCCTCGCGTTGGAGTTCAAGCCCTCCGGCATCAATCTGCGCCAGTTCAAACAAATCCTCGATCAACGCACTCATCCGATCAATCTCTTGCTGGCTTTGGTTCAAATAACGGGTAATCGTCTCCGGGTCATCTACGACACCCTCAGCCAGCGCATCGATCATGGCCTGTAAAGAAGCGAGTGGTGTGCGGAGATCATGCGAAGCCCAGGCCACCAGATTGCGGCGGGCGTCGTCCAATGCAAGTTCGGCCTGGCGCGCCTGTTCGAGCCGCACAGCCATCTCGTTAAATGAACGCGCAAGGTGTGCAACTTCATCACCCCCTTCCACAGGAACGCGGACTGAGAAATCACCCTCACTCAGTTTCTCCGCCCCTTTCATCAGATCGCGCAAAGCCTGCGTCACCGAAGTGGAGATGAAATACCCAAACGCTACAGAAACCCCGCTGGCAAACAGCAGCAGCATCGTTGCCAATACCAGGTCGTGCTCGTTGATAAACATCAGCCGCGCGGTGACCCAGACATTGACCAGGGTCAACCCTGCCGCAAGCAGGTAACTTAGCGCGAGGGCTTGTGCCAGGTTAGGTACATGCCGCCACCACCCCATCCGGTGCGAAAGGAAGCCCACCCCGCCGGAGATCAGCCCCGTGACTGCTAACAAACCCGCGAGCGAGACGAGATCGCCCATCGGCGGGTGCATGACGAGGTAGATCAGCCCGAGGGTGAATGTCAGGATCAGGAAGATGTTGAGGAGGTATCTAAGGAGACGGTTCATTCTTCAAACTTATACCCCACCCCCCAAACCGTCACAATATATTTGGGGTTGGAGGGGTCAGCCTCGATTTTCTCGCGCAGGCGGCGGATGTGGACGGTGACAGTGGAGGCGTCGCCGAAGAATTCGTAGTCCCACACGTGTTCAAGCAGTTGTTCGCGGCTAAATACCTGGCGGGGGTTGCGGGCAAAGTGGTACAGCAGGTCGAACTCTTTGGCGCTCAGGACAATATTATTGCCACCTATCGTGACCGTACGCGCGCCTGCATCAATCCATATATCGCCAATCTCCAATCGTTCCCCTGGATCAATCGCCGGTTCACCCGTCCGGCGCAGGACTGCGTTCACACGCGAAACCACCTCGCGCGGGGCGAACGGTTTCGGAATGTAGTCATCTGCCCCGATATCCAGGCCACGGATGCGATCATTGGTCTGGCCTTTGGCGGTGAGCATGACGATGGGTACGTGTTTGTTTTTCTTGCTCTGGCGCACCTGCCGGGTGATGGTCAATCCGTCAATGCCGGGCAACATCAAATCGAGGACGATCAGGTCTACATTGTGTTCGGCAAGGATATCTAGGCAGGTATAACCGTCAGCTGCTTCGAGGACGCGGAAGCCTTCCCGCGTTAAGTATCGGCCAACGACATCACGGATGGTGGTTTCGTCATCTACAACAAGAATGGTTTTCATTGGCAAGGGACACTCCTATCCGGGTCACGTGGCGCGTAGTTCGTTACATTCATGCGTCTCGGTGCGAAAAGCACTATAGCAAAGGGGGCAGTCCCCATCGAACGCCCACAAGGGGCTAGGCTACGCGTTGTATACGAGAAATTAGTTGTTGATTCCATAAACCAGTGTTTTCGGAAAGAACGTATACCAGCCGAACCAGTAAGCGAGGTGGCCGGGGAGGCGAGGGAGTTTTTGGCCATCCGGGCCGATCAGCGCTTCCTCTTCAAGGCGCCATACCCCACCTTGTTCATCAAGGATAGTATCGGCATCTGGACCAGGGGCAAAGACGTGGTCGGCGCGTTCGTAAGCGCGGACTTCACCTCCTGAATTATACGACACCGTGCCAATGCGGAGGTTACGGCCGTTGACGGTTACATCCCCACGCGTAGCCACAAGGACAAGATTCACACTGGCGAGGGTGTCATTGGCGAGTTTTTCTTTAATGAGGATATCCACCGGATAGGCTTTGGGGATTCCATCAATTTGCAGTGCGAAGATGCGCGATTTTGTTGGAAGCAGGTCACTACGCTGCCAGACTGGGAACATCGTGTCTTCATAAGCAAAGTAATCACCGTAGGCTGCTCCAGGTTCGTAGACGCGACTGTACCCGGTATTTTCGGAGAGGACAAGGGTATTGGGGTGCTGGCTCTGCCAATCCGCCCAACTGGTTAAAACGATTGGAAACAGGTTGAGTTTTACGCCTGTCCCCACCAGTTGACCAAGAACTGGTTCGCCGGTCAGCTGATTCCACAAAGAGCGTGTTTGGCGGTCATACATGAGTTTGTTAGAGCGGTAGAGAAAACCGGATGAGCCGAAGGTGTAGGTGTTGCCGTCTGTGGCGCGCCCGTTGAAGGCGATCCCGGCCCCACACAGTGTGCAATAGGCGAGGGAGACCGGCTCGCCCCCGACCACATCGTTTGCCATTTCATGCCAGTCGAGGATGCGGAGGGGATAAGCACGGTGATCGCCGTTGATAGAGAGACCGAAAACGGGTTCTTCTGCGGTGAGATAAATCGCCTGGTTGGCAGGAATCATAGGGGCGTTATCGAGGGCGGGGATGCCGTCTACAAGGACGCCACCCCACATGATCTCCTCGACGCGGATGGTGGAGGGGAAGTCATCTTGTAGAAAAGCAGTGAAATCGGGATCAATCTTGCCAAGAAGTTCGCCTTTCCAGCCGGTGAAGCCGGGGGGTGGGGTGAGGGCGGTGTTGCCGTACCACTCGACCCACTCAGCCCAGTTATCCCCGAATTTTTGTCCGCTGAGTGTTTCCAGGGCGCGGACGTAGTCGTTGAAATTCCCACCACCCGGGAGACCGATCTGTTTGGCCCGCATGAGTTCGAGGAAGACTGCAATGAAGCGAGTGTCACCCGATTCAAGGATGGATGTGATGGTTTCCTGAACTTGAACGCTGTCTTGTTCGGTGAGGAGGTACATGAGGCGTGTGGCAGTTTCATCGGAGAGGGTTGCCACGCTGGCAAGCGGGGTGCCGTTCCCGGCGGGGGTGGGGCTGCCTTGTGTGAGGCTTGGGATATCCCCAGTAGGCGGCGCGGCGCCCGACTGGGGCATGCAAGCAGTGAGGAGAGGGATTAGAATGAAGAAGATGAGAAGACGCATGTTGGATCACGGGACGCGAAGAGGTGCGGCATTGAAGGGAACGCGAAAGGGTTGGCACCAGATGATGACAGAGTGGAATTGGCTAAGGTCGAGTTCGGTGGGGAGTTCGTAGTTTTGGTCGCCGATGTTGCCTTTGAGTTCGCCAAGATCGATGCTGCCTTCGAGTTCGACGCCAACGGTGTCAAGGACGGGATCTTGGGGGGCAAGGTAGACGTGAAGGTCGGGGCCGTTGAGGACCTCAAAGTTCTCAAAACGGAGAATGCGGGAACCGTCGGCGAGTTGGTAGATGGTTGCAGTGCCGACGCCTTCGTGAGCGATGTTGTAGAATTCCCCTTTGAAGAGAATGGTCATTTCTGCTTTGGGCATGGGGTCAGTCATTTCTTTGGTGGGTTCAGCCATGGCTTCTTCCATCGCTTTCGTGGCTTCGGCTATCACTTCATCACTCATACCTTCATCACCTTTTTCCATCGCTTCAGTCGCCTGAACGGTGGGAAATTCTTCGTCGACGGTTTTGTTGATGAAGAGGGGGGAGATGAGGTACCAACCGACAGGGATAGCGATTAAGATGCCAAGCAAGATAAGCCAATTGCGAGTTTTCATGCGGAAATGCTCCTCGGGTGAACTTTTGTTGTGTTTGGATTTTAGTATGAAGTGATTACGAGTTTATTACATTCAGGATATCTGATTAAAATTTTTGAATAGCGATTTGTGTTACGATTTGGCCTAATCCTGCACGCCTTATAGAACGTCCTGCTTGCTTGTCAAACCTGAATCTTTGGGTTCGTAGTTGCGACTGAAGCCGCCCCTACAAACCGAGCTTTGACAACCCACTACTTTTATGAAAACTCTTCCAAAAAGTCAATGGTCTCATATTCTTTTATTCATCTGCCTGGGGCGAGGAATGTTCAGTTGGGCAAATATGCAAGTGAACGGAATATCCGCAGAGGAAACACCCGAACCGGGAGAATCTGCATACCTGGACTGGGTGGAACGAT
>DATDOR010000106.1:0-3046 GCA_035293165.1 Anaerolineales bacterium
TTCCGCTCCCTCCTCCCCCGCCTCCAACAGGTGCGCCAGATCGTCAAAGATCGTGGACTATGGACACCGCACCTGCCTGTCGAATATGGTGGCATGGGCCTCACCCTGACCGAATTCGCCCACATCAGCGAAGAACTGGGACGCTCCCCCCTCGGCCACTACATTTTCAACTGCCAGGCGCCCGACATCGGGAATATGGAACTGCTTCTCGCCCACGCGACGGATGAACAAAAAGAAAAATACTTTCTCCCCCTCGCGCGGGGTAACATCCGAAGCTGTTTCTCCATGACCGAACCGGAATACCCGGGATCGAACCCGGCCTGGCTGGGGGCGGTCGCCGTTAAAGAGGCGGATTCTTACTCGATCAACGGCCACAAATGGTTCACCTCCGCCGCGGATGGCGCCTCCTTCGCCATTGTCATGGCCCTCACCCACCCCGAAGCTGAAAACCGCTACCGTCGCGCCAGCATGATCCTCGTCCCGATGGACACTCCCGGCCTCACCCTCGTGCGCAACATCTCCGTGATGGGACATGCGGGCGAAGACTACCCCACCCACGCGGAAATCCGCTACGAAAACTGCCGCGTCCCTCTTGAAAATCTGCTTGGCCCAGAAGGGGAAGGCTTCGCGCTCGCGCAGGAACGGCTCGGCCCGGGACGTATCCACCACTGCATGCGCTGGATCGGCATCAGCGAGCGGGCGTTTGAATTGATGTGCCAATATGCCGCAACCCGGCAAGTCGCGCCAGGTAAACTGCTCGGCGAACAGGGTTCCATCCAGGCCTGGATCGCCGAATCCCGCGCAGAGGTCAACGCCGCCCGCTTGATGGTGCTTCACACTGCCGGAAAGATTGACGCCGAAGGACAGTACGCCGCCCGCGATGACGTCTCCCTCATCAAATTTTACGTCGCCGGAGTGCACCAGCGCGTCCTTGATCGGGCGATCCAGGTTCACGGCGCGCTCGGTGTCACCGATGACCTGCCCCTTGCTTACTGGTACCGCCACGAGCGCGCTGCCCGCATCTATGATGGCCCCGATGAAGTGCATAAAATGTCGGTGGCGAGGCGGATTCTGGCAAAGTATCAATGAACGACACTATCCCCATCCGCCCGGATGAACAATTTGACGAGGCCCGTTTGGCTGAATATTTACGCGGCAAACTGCCGGGGGCGGATCAGCCGCTAACCGTCCGGCAATTTGGAGGGGGTGCGGCGAATTTGACCTACCTGATCGGGTTTGGATCATGCGAGTACGTGCTACGCCGCCCCCCGCTCGGGCCGGTTGCGCCTTCCGCCCACGATATGGGGCGGGAATACCGCGTGTTATCCATCCTGCACCGGGTGTTTCCTCCCGCACCGCAGGCGTTATTATTTTGCAAGGACCCGGCGATTATCGGCGCGCCGTTTTTTGTCATGGAACGGCGGGAGGGGATCATCGCTCGCCACACCATCCCGGAAGCCTATCAGGCGATTGAAGACGCGCCCCAACGGATGAGCCGCGCGCTGGTGGATACACTGGCGGATTTTCACGCGGTGGACTATCACCATCTGGGGTTGGACGATTTGGGCAAGCCGGAGGGGTTTATCAAACGGCAAATCGAGGGGTGGTACAAACGCTGGCATAGGGCGAAGTTGCATGACCTGCCGGAGATGGACGCGGTGTACGCGTGGCTGCGGGAAAATCTGCCGGAAACCTCCGCCGTGACGCTGGTGCATAACGATTACAAGCTTGATAACATGATGCTCAACCCTACCGACCCTGGGCGGGTGGTCGCGGTATTTGATTGGGACATGTGTACGCTCGGCGACCCACTTTCCGACCTGGGCGCGCTGCTCACCTATTGGACTGGCCCCGACGACCCACCGTTCATGCAGGAGATTGCCCGGACGTTTATGCCGGTGGGGGACGCGCGCTTCCTGACCCGGGAGGGGTTGGTGGAGCGGTACGCCGAACAGAGCGGGCGGGATGTGTCCAATATCCAGTTTTATCATGTGTTGGGGTTGTTCCGGCTGGTGGTGATCATCGCGCAAATTTATATTCGCTACCACCGGGGGCAGACGCAGGACAGGCGTTTTGAGGCGTTTGGGCCGATGGTTGCATTGGTCGCGAAAGCGGCTTTTGAAATGGTGAAAAAATGATGCTCCCCCGTCCTCTTGATGTCGCTGTTGTCGGCAATGCGGGGGTGGACACGAATGTTTATTTTTACACGGATGAGATTGATTTTTCCGTCGAGGCCAACTTCACCCAAAATATTGACTACGTTGGGCAGGCAGGCGGATATACTGCGCGTGGATTCGCCCAACTCGGTAAAAAAACTGCTTTTATCGGGTCGGTCGGAGACGATCCTAATGGCTGGTTTGTGCGGGAAGAACTCAACCGGGACGGGGTGGATACTTCGCCCATTTTCATTGACCCGGCAGGGACAGCGCGCAGTATCAATTTCATGTACAAGGATGGGCAGCGCAAAAATTTCTATGATGGCAAAGGGCATATGACTCTTCAGCCTGATCTGAATATTTGCCGCGCGGTATTTTCTCGCGTCCGGCTGGCGCATTTCAATATCCCCAATTGGGCACGGTATCTGCTGCCGGTTGCCAAAGAACAGGGGGTAACGATCTCTTGTGACATTCAGGATATTGTTAACCCTGATGATCCGTACCGGCAGGATTTTGTCCAATATGCAGATATTCTCTTTTTCTCCGCGGCCAACCATCCCGATCCGACTGCACTCATCACCCGGTTTTTGACGGATAATCCCACCCGGATTATTGTTGTGGGGATGGGCGTGTGGGGAACTATGTTGGGGACTGCGACGGGGATTCGACTGTTCGACGCGGTCTGCCTGCCCGAGCCGGTTATAGATACGAACGGGGCCGGGGACGCGCTTGCCGTTGGATTCCTGTCGAGTTATGTGTTGGATGGCTTTTCGCCGGAACAATCTATCCGTCGCGGCCAGATTGCCGCGCGGTATGCCTGCACGAAAAAGGCTTCCTCATCTGACCTTATCACAAAAGAAAAGCTGGAGTATTATTGGCTCTTTGGGATT
>DATDOR010000107.1:0-7994 GCA_035293165.1 Anaerolineales bacterium
GGAAAACAAAAACTCCCACACCCATTTCTGGGGCGGGAGTTGAATAATCACTCACGCGGTTCCACCCAGATTAAGCAATTTTCGTAACTACTCAGCCGGGAAGACGATTAGCCTTTTTTCTTAGCCTGAGCAATTACCAATTTTCTTAGAAAACTGCCCATCTCATTGGGGCCTATAACGGTGCCTGCCGTTTGCCATAATTAGGAAATATCCTATATCCAAAATATTGTGTATTTGATATTAGATATTTCCTTTTCCGGCTCACGCTCGCGGGTGGTTTTCACTGGTTTTTGCTGGGGGAGGCTTTCAGCCGGTGACCTCTATTCTCTGTCAGTTTCCTGACCAGCTACTCGTCCCGGTCAATGTGAAGATATGGGGAATGTTTTTCCATTATAAGACGGTCGTATTTTCTGTCAACCCTGGGAGTATTAGGATAATAGTAATTACCCGACCTACACGGTTTTCCGAATCATCCCAGGTGGGTGTGCTGAAAAGAATTGGATGTTTATCGCCGTTCTGTTTGATGCATTTGACGGGGTGGTTGCCACCCGACTGAATGCGAAAAGCGAAATGGGCGCTCACTTGGATGCTTTTTCTGATATTGTTTCATTTGCACTATTGCCTGGTTTTGTGCTGTATCAGTTCTTTCACACCGTCTCTTCTCCCAATCTGTGGTCAGAAATGGCCGCATGGATTGCCGGAATTGGGTATGCCAATGCAGGCATCTTTCGGGAACTTCGATTTTTATTCATCCCCCCGGAAAAGCAGTCGAGAAAAGGCTTCATTGGTTTGCCGATTGCTCCACCTGCCAGCCTCATCGTCGCTCTCGTCACGTTGAATTCGCTAAAACCGGATTTGCTACCAGCAACCATGATGCATGTCTTGATTTTTGGGGTTGCTACTTTGGGTGCGTATTTGATGACTTTGAGTCATGTTGAATATCTTCGGTGGCGGGTACGCGGGATCAGTCTTCAAGTGCTGGGGGCAACAGGGTTTGGGGTTTGGGGAGGGCTGGTAATTGGTACGGTTCATGGAGCTGGAGCGGCCTTTTTCACTGCGTTTTCTGCCATTTATTATTTTGGGCATTTGATTTATAAAGCCTACCAAGTGATTTTCAAACGATAATTCGATAATGGAAGAATGGCTTCACCAATTTGGTTATGTTGGGTTATTTGTCATTAGTTTTTTATCAGCAACCATTTTGCCCTTGTTTTCGGAGGCCTTCGTGCTTTGGATGCCTGCTCAGGGCTATTCGACCTGGGGTGTCTTGCTCATCGCAACAGCGGGAAATGTTTTGGGGTCTGTGACGAATTATTGGATTGGAAAAGGAACAAGTGGGTTTGTTTTTAATAAGTGGATTCGTGTGGAATCTAAAAAATTAGAGCGGGCGAAATCCCTCTATACCCGTTGGGGGGCGCCGGTTTTATTGCTTGCCTGGGTCCCGGTGATTGGTGACCCTTTGACCATCGTAGCGGGACTTTTCCAATTACGGTTTACCGTATTTGTTGTTTACGTATTAACTGGAAAATTATTGCGGTACGCTGCACTATTGGGCTTGCTTCAATTTTTGATCTAGGGTGATATTTCTGTTTGGCCTCACTTCTTGGAAACCGGAAAACATATTTAAACGAAAAAGCCACTTAAATAAGTGGCTTTTCCTGTGTGGGCGGTATAGGACTCGAACCTACGACCTTTGCGATGTCAACGCAACGCTCTAACCAGCTGAGCTAACCGCCCCCAAGTGCCCCGCATTATACACGGACTAATAAGAGGATGCAAGGCGTTTTTTTGTGTCGTGTTTGAAGATGATTTTGATCGGGGAAAGTGCGCTTCCCCGCCGGGTTGGGAACGTTCCCAAAGGGTGGTTTTACGGGCGCGGTGGTATAATTGACATTTAGTGCTTTTTATTGATGGTATGAGGAACTTGTATGGATCAATTTGACAACATTGAACGCGTCGATATCAACGAACAGATGCGGTCGGCCTATCTCGATTACGCAATGAGCGTGATCGTGGCCCGCGCCTTGCCTGATGCCCGCGATGGTTCAAAGCCCGTTCACCGGCGCATTTTATTTGCCATGCACGATCTCGGCATGCGTGCAAATTCTGCCTACAAAAAATCCGCCCGTATTGTGGGGGAAGTGTTGGGGAAATATCACCCGCACGGGGATGTCGCCGTTTACGAAACGATGGCCCGTCTCACCCAGGATTTTGCCATGCGTTATCCGTTGATAGACGGACAGGGGAACTTTGGCTCGATCCACGGGGACAGCCCGGCGGCTATGCGGTACACCGAAGCGCGGCTTGGCCGGCTGGCTGAGGAAATGCTAGCAGACATTGACCAAAATACGGTGGATTTTGGTGATAATTTTGATGGTTCGCTCCAGGAACCCCAGGTGCTCCCCGCCCGTTTGCCCAACCTGCTCCTGAATGGTTCCGCCGGGATCGCCGTTGGGATGGCGACCAATATACCCCCTCACAATCTACGTGAGTTGACAATGGCCCTCCACTATGTGATTGACCACTATGAGCAATTAGACGAAATCACGACGGAAGATTTGCTGGACTTTGTCCCCGGGCCGGATTTTCCAACGGGCGGTATCATTGTCGGAAATGAGGGCATCCGCCATATGTATAGTTCCGGGCGCGGGCAAATGATGATGCGCGGACGCGCCCAAATCGAAGAAATGAGCGGGGGACGGTTTCGAATTGTTGTTACAGAAGTCCCTTACCAGACCAACGTCACCACCCTCATCGAACGTATCGCTGAACTCGTGAGGAGCGGGCGGCTGGATGACATCAGCGACCTGCGGGATGAGTCCGACCGGCGAGGGTTGAGTATCGTTATCGAACTCAAACGGGGCGCCCAGCCCAAGAAAGTGCTGAACCAGTTGTACAAATACACCCCCTTGCAATCCACATTTGGGGCGCAGATTCTCGCCCTGGTGAATGGCGAACCGCGCGTTTTGTCGCTCAAACGCTCGCTTCAAATCTACATCGAACACCGCATAGAAGTAATCTCCCGCCGGACGCAATTCCAACTCGACAAAGCTCGCGCCCGCGCCCACATTTTGGACGGGTTGCTGATCGCTCTCGCGAATCTCGACGCGGTGATCAAAACCATCCGTGAATCCCCCAGCGCGGACGAAGCCAAAGAACGGTTGATGATCCGCTTCAACCTGAGTGAAGTTCAGGCCCAGGCCATTCTCGACATGCAGTTACGCCGTCTGGCCGCCCTTGAACGCCAAAAGATTGAGGATGAGCACCGGCAGGCCATGGACCGGATTGCCTATCTCGAAGACCTGCTCGCCAATCCGGTCAAAATTCTGGGTTTGATCAAGGAAGACCTGGAAGAAATTACTGCAAAGTTTGGCGATGATCGCCGGACTTTGATTGTTGCTGGAGCCACAGGTGATCTGAGCGAAGAAGACCTGGTCAAAGATGAAGCTGTGCTGATCAGCCTGACTCAGCGCGGGTATATCAAACGTGTCGCGGCCATTACCTACCGTACACAAGCGCGTGGGGGACGGGGTGTGATAGGGCATACCACCAAAGAAGAAGATGAAGTGCTGATTCTACTTCCCGCCCGCTCCCTCCAAACCATTTTATTCTTTTCCAACAAGGGCAAGGTCTATTCCGAAAAAGCCTACAACATTCCCGATGCCAGCCGCACGGCGGTCGGTGTGTCCATTTTCAATGTGCTGTCAATGGATGCATGCGAAACCATCACTGCCGCGGTGGCTGTTGTAGATTTTGGTAAGAGCAATTACTGTACGATGATGACCCGCAAAGGGGTTATTAAGCGAGTTGGCCTATCTCATTTTGAATCCGTCCGTCCGTCCGGGTTAATTGCTATGGGACTGAACGAAGGAGATGAACTGGGTTGGGCGCGGCTGACACATGGGAATAACGAAATCATGGTCATAACCGAACGTGGTCAGGCGCTGCGTTTTGCCGAGCGCGAAGTGCGTTCAATGGGACGTGCTGCCATAGGAGTCACGGGCATTAAGCTCAAAAAGGGAGACCGTGTGACGAGTATGGAAGTCGTCGAACCAGGCGGAGACTTGCTTATAATTACCTCCAAAGGCTATGGAAAACGGACACCTCTCGACGAATACACAGCAAGAAGCCGGGCGACACAAGGCATCCAAACGATTGACCTGAAAGCCATAGAGATCGTCGGAACCATTATTGCTGCTCGTGTCGTGCAAAAAGCCGATCATCTGACCCTGATTTCGACAGGGGGCGTGATCATCCGCACGACCGTTGGAGAAATCTCTCAGGCAGGGCGCGCCACACGCGGTGTCCGAGTGATGAACCTGGGCATAGGGGATACGGTCGCAGCCGTCGCACGCATTGCAGAAGCCGACTTACGTGCTGTCAGAACAACTGAAGATGATGAAGTCACTATCCCTGGCTTAGTGCAATCTCCCAATGGGAAGAACCCTCAAGCGAGTGGTCATAGAGAACTCGAAGAGTAAAACCTGCCAGCAGCAACTAACCCTTAAGATCAAGATGCGTGCGACTTATCGCACGCATCTTTTTTGGGCAATTTCCCACAAGATTCTTGACACCCCCCCCTTTATTTCGTATAATTCGGAAAAGACCGAAATTACCGAAAATTATGGAACTGACAGACGCTACCAAAAATTTCATCGTTCACTGGGGCGAGATGGGCACGAAGTGGGGAATTAACCGCACCGTTGCTCAAATCCATGCTCTTTTGTTCATCTCTCCAGACCCCCTCACCGCCGAAGAGATCAGTGATACCCTTTCAGTCGCGCGTTCCACCGTAAGTACCGGTTTGCGCGAACTTCAAAGCTGGGGCATTGTAAAAGTGGTTCATATATGGGATGACCGGAAAGATCATTTTGAGACTATGGAAGATGTCTGGGAGATGTTCCGCGTTGTGCTGGATGAGCGCAAACGCCGCGAAATGGATCCCGCCTTGCAAATGCTTCACGAGGCGTTGGATACTCTGGAAGCCACCGAGGAAGAGGACGATTACACCAGAGAAAAACTCAATGAAATGTTAGATTTTTTTGAGACGATGATGTCGCTCTACGGTCAATTGCAAAATCTTTCGACTTCAACCATCAAACGCACCGCCAAAATGGGCAATATCTTGAACGCTCTGGTCGGCGGATCATAATTGGAAAACATGACCGTAACCTTTCTCAAACCCATCCAAACCCGACTTCAAGAAGTCGAAGTTCTGATGCGCGCACAAACTGTGGGCAATCACCCCGACCTGGTTGCTGCGATGCATCACCTGATCCAGGCAGGGGGCAAGCGCATACGCCCGGTCGTGACCCTGCTCACCGGCGGGAACCTCGGCGCTGACCCCGACCGGCTGCTCTGCCTCGCCGCTGCTGTCGAACTCCTGCACACAGCCACCCTCGTCCATGATGACCTGATTGACGGGGCGTTGCTCCGGCGCGGTTCCGCCACCATCAACGCCCAATGGACACCCGCCGCTACCGTCCTGACTGGGGATTTCATCTTCGCTCGCGCCGCCAAACTCGCCGCGGACACCGGCTCAGTCATGGTCATGCAACTCTTCGCCGAAGCCCTTACTACCATCGTCAACGGCGAGATCACTCAATACTTTCGCAGCAAGGGTATTGCCAATCGTGAAGATTATTACACCCGCATCTATGCCAAAACCGCCTCAATGTTTGAGTTGGCCTCGGAAGCCGCCGCCGTCCTCAGCCCGGTGGACGACCAAATCGTGGAAACCGCCCGGCGCTTTGGCTATGAGATTGGGATGGCGTTTCAGATTGTAGATGATGTCCTGGATTTCACCGGCGAACAGGCCCGGGTGGGGAAACCGATAGGTAGCGATCTCCGCCAGGGGTTGATCACGTTGCCCGCCTTATATTACTTCGATGCCAACCCAAACGATCCCGACATGCACTCGGTTATCGAACGGAACGGGCACAACCGCAGCCAACTTGACCGGTTGATCGATTCCATCCGTGTAAGTGGCGCTATTGAGCTGGCCCTGGAAGAAGCGGACGATTATGTACAACGAGGATTAGGATTGTTGGAAGATTTCCCCTATTCGCCGGAACGCGATGCATTGGCGGAACTAGCAAGCTATATTACAAGACGGAATACATAAACCGTGAGTATCTACTCAGCCGGGTAGAGGATTAGCCCTTTCTTTTCTCTCCCTTCCGTGTACCGCCACTACCTCCTCGCCTACCTCCGCCCGCAAGCCGGAAAAGTCACCCTGCTGACCCTGGTCTTTCTGACCGCCATCGGGCTGGAACTGTGGCTCCCGCAAATCCTGGCAAATTTCATTGACCTGGCCCTCACGGGGGAAGTGCTCGCGGTCCTCTTGCGCATCGCCGGCCTGTTTCTGCTCATCAGCCTCCTCAGCCAGACCCTCACCATTGCCGAAACCTACCTTGCAACCGACGTGGGCCTGACCGCCACCAACCGCCTCCGCGCCGACCTCGCCCTGCACTGCCTGGGCCTCGACCTGTCCTTCCACAATGCCCGCACGCCCGGTTATTTCATCGAACGGGTAGACGGCGACGTGGGGGTGATGAACAAATTCTTCTCCCGCTTCATCGTGCGGATTTTGGGGAACGTGCTGTTGATGCTCGGCGTGTTGATCCTACTATTCAACATTGACGGACGCGTCGGTGCGGCGCTGACTGCCTTCGTCCTCGTCACGATGCTCATCCTCAGCCGGATCAGCACCATCGGCATCTCAAACTGGAGCGCAGCGAAGGAAGCCCGCGCGCTGTACTTCGGTTTTATCGAAGAACGTCTCTCCGGCACGGAAGACATCCGCGCGAACGGGGCCGTCCCCTACGTCATGCGCCGCCTGGCCGAACTCGCCCGCGTGTATTTCCGCAAGGACATCCAAGCCGACCTGATCGGCACCACATCATTTGGCTCGACGATTGTGTTGTTCGCCATCGGAAGTGCGGTGGCGCTCGGCCTGGCCGCGTGGATTTTTCAAGAAGGTGTGATCACCCTTGGCACAGCTTATCTGATTTTCGGCTACACGCAACTTCTCACCCGCCCCATCGAAAGCATCATCCGCGAGATTGACGACCTGCAAGAAGCGGGGGCAGCCGTCCGCCGGGTGAACGAACTGCTCGAAGTGAAATCCACCCTCCAGGACGGCACGCGCCCCCTCTCCCCCGGCGCGCTCCAAGTCCAATTTGACCAGGTCCACTTCACCTACGTAGACTCCCTCTCCCCCAACCTGACACCTGACACCTCCAGACTTGACACCTCTCCCCAACTTCCCTCTGTCCTCACCGCCCTCACCTTCACCCTCCCTCCTCACACCACCCTTGGCCTGCTCGGACGCACGGGCAGCGGCAAAACCACCCTCACCCGCCTGCTCTTTCGGTTTTACGACCCCCAGCAAGGCACGATTTCCCTGAACGGCGTCCCGCTCCCCGACATCCGTTTCGACGATGTGCGCGCCCGCGTCGGGATGGTGACGCAAGATGTGCAGTTGTTCAACGCCAGCGTGCGCGATAACTTGACGTTCTTCGACCCCTCGATCTCCGATGACCAGATCTGCGCCGCGCTCCGGGAGCTGGAACTGCTCGATTGGGTGAACTCCTTTCCGCAAGGGCTGGACACGCTCCTGCAATCGGGTGGGGAAGGGTTGTCTGCCGGGGAAGCGCAACTGCTCGCGTTCGCCCGTGTTTTTCTCAAAGACCCCGGCCTGATCATCCTCGACGAGGCCTCCTCCCGCCTCGACCCCGCCACCGAACGCCTGCTCGAACGCGCCATCACTCGGCTGCTCGCGGGCCGCACCGCCATTATCATCGCCCACCGCCTGGGCACGGTGCAGCGCGCGGACCGGATCATGATTTTGGAGCAGGGAAAAATTGTCGAATACGGTGACCGGATCGCGTTGGTGAATGATCCGGATTCGCGATTCGCGCAGTTGTTGCAGGCGGGGTTGGAGCAGGAGTTGGCGTAAGGAATGGTACGCAGATTTCGCAGATGAACGCAGA
>DATDOR010000108.1:0-6904 GCA_035293165.1 Anaerolineales bacterium
CAACACCCTCCGCCCCATTGCCTTCATTGGGGGACTTGCCTTACTCGTCCTTTTCCTTTCCTGGATCTTTGGCGCTATCCCCCCGAATTCTGCCAGTGAAAATGCCACCCCCAACGCGTTCGGCACCTCCGACGGCGAACAGAACACGAACGGGGAGGCCACCGCCCCCCGCATTACCTCGACCCCAACCGGGGAAAGCACCGCCATCCCCACCAGCACCCCCACTTTGGCGGCCTCCCCCACCCCCGTTTCATACATCGTTCAAGACGGCGATACATGTTTAGCTATTTCTGCCTTCTTCAACATCTCCGTCCAAAGCCTCATCCAGACTAACGCCCTGGACTCCCAATGCACCATTTTTCCTCGGGACGTGCTTTTCATTCCCCAACCTACTCCAACCCCCGGCCCGACATTGAACGCGACCGAACAGTACTTTGCGGACTGCGAAAAGGTCGTCTACACTGTGCAAGAAGGCGATACCCTCTCCATCATCTCCGCCAACTACCAGGTCCCAATGGACGCCATCCGCCGGTGGAACAATTTATCTGTTGATACAGTCTTTGAGCGCTTGCCATTGACCATCCCTCTCTGCGAGCGTAATACCCCTCCCACCGGCGGTAGCCTTTCCTCCCTCCCATCCATCCGCCTCATTCCCAACGTCACCTTCGACCTTGCCGTCCCCTTTCCCGAATCCTCCTCCCTCACCCTCTACCAGCAGCAGCTCGATGGGCCGCTCACTGAAGACGCCGTCCGTCAAATGGCAAATCAAATGGGACTGAACGGCGAAATCACCAGTTCCCCCGGCGAAGGCGGCGATACCATCTACACTGTCACCGATGGCGACCTGCAAATGATCTTCTTCGGTTTCCCCAGCCAGTTTAGCTACTTCCTCAACACCCCGCCCGCCACCGGCGACCCGCTCCCCTTCGACCCGCGCGTCGCCTTCGCCGAAGACTTCCTCAACGCCCACGGCCTGCTCATCTTTCCCTACCGGGCCGAACCCTCCCCCACCGACCCGAACGGCGTCCGCTTCGTCCAACTGCTCGACGGCGTCCCCCTCAACTACGGCATCGGCGAAAACCCCGGCCTGATGGAATGGATCACCGTCAGCGTAGACCCCGCCGGGCTGATTCACAGCCTCTTCCACAGCCGCCACACCTTCCAACCCGTGGGCGATACTCCTCTCCTCACTGCCGAACAAGCCTGGGAACGCCTTGCCCAGCCGAATGCGGAATCTCGCGCCCGTTATGCCATCCTCGCTGCCCCCATGACCTGGACCCGGTCTGCACCCGAACACACCGAAACCGTCACCGGATACCTGGACAACGAAAACAACGGTGCCACCTTCTACGCCGACGATGGCCGCGTGCTCACCCTCCCCGACCTTCCTGCGGATATGCCCCTCTATCCGATCCTGGAAATTCAAGGCATTGTCACCGAAGATACGCTCGACTGGTCAGCAATAACCCTTTCCGGTGGCACCTATCGCTCCAGCCTATCCTGTGGAGGCGGGGGCGGCGGCGGTGGGGGATTCTACGAAAACGCCAACTTCGGCGGTGGAAACTTCGGTTTCGTCACCCTCGACCCTTTGGCCCCTTCCAACCCGCCGGGAACATACGTCAGCCCCATCCAGCCGGGGGACGCGGTTGAAGGCGTCCAGGGTACGCTGTACATCATCCATCGCCTTTATACAGACGGCAAGGAAGCGAACGAATACAACTTCTGGTTCGCGGGCGATGAAACCACCCCCGGCTGGACGGCGTTTCTCGAAGGAGATGCCCTTGCCGGAACCGAAAGCCTGCAAAACCTGCCCATCAAGGTCTGGGGTACGGTCACCCGCCTGGACGCCAACGGCCTCCCCATCCTCGCCGTAGACCGGTACGAAGAAGCCTATCCCGGGATGCGGATTCAAGCCTGGCTGGGCACGCAACAAATCGTCCCCCTCGGAGGCCAGCAAGTGGTGCTGTACACCACCCAAGCGGGTGCACAATATGTGCTGCAACACTCGATTCAATATGGCGCGGACGCGAGTCTGGTGGGTACACCGGGCGACACCGTCATCATTGAAGGCTACCTCCTTCCGGAGAGTTCTTTCGGCGGTTACCTGGTGCTCAACGAACTGAGTGCAGGCATGGATAATAACCGCACCGACTTGAGTGATTACATTATCACTAGTAGCCTGATTGACATCCAGGATGATTCGAACGGCTATGTAGACCCTGCTACAACCCTCACCGGCCACGTCACCATCGAAAACATTGAACTCATGTACACGGCGATCTCCCTTGACCGCTGCACCCCCGACTTCGCCAACAACCCGGACTTTGCGTCATGGCTCTACGTCCAACCCATCTGGCGCTTCACCGGCCACTTCGACGACGGGCGCAGCTTCGAGGTCCAGGTCCAGGCCCTGCCGGACGAATACTTACGATAGTCGCGCCACAAGTTTCCCGAAAAAAAGGTGTGCCTGGGGGTGGCCACCCCCAGGCACACCTTTTTTTCGGGGAACCATTCTTCTCACCACTCTCTTTTTCTCCCCATTTGCCAATCATTAGCACCTGCCGCAAGATTATTGGATTTCCCTGAACAAGGGAAGGATGATGGAAACGGTTGAGTTGGAGGTATAATCAGCGTAATGGACATGGCCAATCTCACAATCACCCTCCCAGAAGAACGGCTGGAAAAGCTGAAAACCCTCGCCGAGCAATTTCAGATTGCCCCGGAAGACCTGGCACGGATCGGCATCGAAGAATTACTCGCGCGGCCGGAACAAGAATTCCAACAGGCTGTCCATTATGTACTCAAGAAGAATAAAACGCTTTATAAACGCCTTGCATAAGTTTCAAGTCGTACTAACGTAGTAAATATAAAAGCCCTTGTCGTAATTGTATGACCAGGGCTTTTCATTTCACTCTGCCTTACCAATATCTGCTCACTATTTCAACAGTTTCACCTGCAAACCTGGCGGTTTCCGAGTCGTCGGAGACGGTTTCCGAGGGAAAAGGAAGCGTCTCCGATGGATCTAAAAACCTCTCCCCCGATTATCTTTTAGCGATTATCTTTTCTGCGATCAAGTACACCCTTGTTCCTAAATCATTTGGCCAGCGGTATTCAGGATTTATGTCTAATGCCCTTGCCCTTTCAATTGCTATGGGAACATTTCCCAACAATTGCCCTGTATCTGGATTTGATTTGCTATAACTTCCGAGTACAGTAACCAGTTCGAGTTCCATGCGAGTTCGAGCATGCTTCGCGTTAGGCCTTCTATTTTCTCTAAACTCTTGCAAGATTTCTTCAGGATATTCATCCAAAGCCTTCAGATGTAATAAAAGCCATAGTTCAAAACAAGGATTGCTCACCGCATATCCATAATTTTTTTGGGCACATAAAGAGCTAACTTCTGACAGCTTTTTTATTGGCCAACGGTCAACATCAATTACCAACCATAGTTCATCATAATTCAAGCGGAGTGAATATTGGCTGCGGAACTTGTCCAATGCTTTAAGTACCGATTCTGGATCAGAGCCTGAATCCAATCTATCTAACACCTCTACATGAAGATTCGGTATGGCGTAAGAAACTGCGAGATCTTCGAAATACTTCTTTTCAGTATGTGTACCTTCAGACGCAATAATGATTAACTTCGGGTTTCTATAACCGCTTCGACGAGTTCTTGGCACAAAACGTTTTGAAGGCATTGAATCCCCCTGTAAAATTAGAAAGCCTTTTTACCAATTATGGGAATCGCCCCAAAACGCCCAAGTAAATAACCTTTTTGAACATCTTTGTCATAACGAGGTGTAAATTCTTCAAGGGAGTACGTTATTGTGGCCCCTTGTTTGTTTTTCTCGACAAACCAAATTTCATCGCGCCGCAAGAGTTCGAGATTTAATAGATTTGCTTCATGCGTAGTCACGATCAACTGGCTATTATTTTGTATGGCTAAGAAATCTTCAATTAATTGATAGCATAAATTTGGATGAAGACTTCGATCTAACTCATCAATCACGTAAACCATTGGGGCACTATCTGGTGTAGTAACAATCGGCAGAATATCCATAAGACGAATAGTTCCATCTGATTCTTCATCCGTATCAAAAAGAACTCCATCATTACAATCCATCATCTTATGTTTCAACATAAACTTTTCTGTGATTAATTCACCCTGTGGAGTTCGTGAAATTAAATAACGTTGCCCATCAGAATGGTTCATCAAAACTGTTTTGTCATCAGGCTTCAACTCTTTTGTTACATCATCAATTAACTCTTGAGGGAGTTCCGCCTCAATATGAATACTTTGTAAGCCAAAACCACATACACCCGTTCCAACTCGTTCTAAGTACTTTACCATTGCTTTTGTTCTTTCATTGTTTACATTTAAGTCCATTTGATGCCGAGTTTCTGGGTAAATCAAAACTAACTTATCAAACCAGTTATAAACATCCTCAAAATATGTAACTTCACGATCAATACTTTCAGATAAAAACAACTGATTTGTACGCGTGCCCCGAGCCACAAACTCAAGAAATTCTTCGTCTTTTTTTGTTTCGAACTTAAGGTTGTTAAACACGATAGATGTCTTTTTGTTGTCATCTACCTTACGCTCAAATATTGGCGCAGTTGTTGTTTTCTTAATATGGTGAAGCCATTCACTATATATCTTTTCACTATCTAATTCAAAACCATATAAATAGTCTTTTTCACCACATCTAATTTCAAACTCAAATCTGGAAGGCTGTTGTAGACTATTCTTATCCAGTTTGAAAGGTGTTACTGATATAGATTTACGCGCCTTTACTCCTTGCATAATCAATGCCTTTGTAAATCCTAATACGTGAATCAGATTTGATTTCCCAGAAGCATTTGCGCCATAAACCACACCGGCACGTAATAGGTCTGTATCATTTCTTCCAGAGCCACCAGAAATAATATGATGGGGATGCTGCCGGGATCTTCCAGGGATCATTGAGAATTCAACTTCATCTTTGAAAGACAAAAAGTTGCTTACACGGAATCGAATCAACATTTCAAAATCCTATATTTAGAGATATTATCGTTTATTTTGTATATTTAATTTATTATACATGAAATATCAAGTTAGTCAACGTGATATTTTCTCTTAAGTTGCAAATAACCAACATACTTACCTTAAACTCTGTTGTATCTACCTCTGCAACTCCCTCCCCCTCCCCCACACCGCCAGCAAAACCCCCCACAGCATCCTCCACCTACCAAATCACTTCCATATCATATTGGCGCTCTCGTCTGCGCTGAAAATGTCAACGCGACCCAGTTTTTCCCAATACAAGCAAGTGTTGGTATTGCCATTCTCGTTCTTTGGCAATGGCAGCATCGGCATCAGAGGAGTTGGTGGCTCTATAGATAGCCTGTAAGGCATAATTTGCAGCACCAATGGAATGAGTGGGGACATGTGCAGTTGCCACCGCTTGACCTGCGGCACGGGCAGCAGAGCGAGCAGCATTATCCTCTCCTACTTCACGAGCGGCAGCATGAGATGCAAGCGAAGCCTTGCGAATATCAGCCATCTTAAACACCCCTGTATTTATCCATGCCTGGAGTGCTTCGATAGCTTGTCGAGGGCGATGGTCCTCTGGATATTTTTCCTCAAAATATGGCAGAACACGCTCGACACAATCAATTGCCCAGACGGCTAACGTTTTATGGTCAGTTTTTCTCATCAGCTCTACCATTGACTCGTCTTTGTGTGTAACTGAGAATTTGGATTTTTTCATTTGATTGCTCCTGGTAATCAGGTTCTGTCGATGTTCTAACATAGCCAGATTAATATACTGACAAAGTGCAAATGTCAACACAACCTGGCGTGTTCATCATCCTGGTTAAAAAAAACGGAAGCGGTCTCGGAGTAGAGACCGCTTCCGGAATTCACCTGGATACGAGCGTTTGTTTATGGCAAATCAAGATATTGGCCTAAGAAATCCCGGGCGTTCCCGGTATCCAGCCTGTAATTATAGTTATTCGCCCGGCAGTTCGGGTCGCCACCGGTTGTTGTCGAAACGATCATCGTGGTTCCGGCCAAAAATTGGGGCGATCCGGAATCGCCAAAGCACAGGCCGCCTTCCCCGGTGGCGTTCTGGTTCTGGTTGAAAAAGAGCCAGGCCTGTGACAACCCCTTGATCGTCCCGGATGCCGTCCGGCGCACCCCATCGAAGCTAAATTGCGTACCACCGGGCTGCTGCCAGGCCGGTACAACACCATAGCCCACGAGTTCGGTCGGCGTGTCCTTAAGCGTCCCGGCTGATTTGAGATCATCCAGATAACCCGCAGGGGGCAGTTGGACCGGCGCGATCCCGGTTACCGATCCTGCCGGCAACAGGATGATGCCAAGATCGTGAAGGTCACCCAGGTCATGCCCGAATCCCGGGTCCCAATCGAAAGCAACCGAACCGATCACATTTGCCGGGCCATCGGCGTCGAGCACTTCGTTGTCGAAGGACACAAACAGTTGGGTAAAGCCAAATGCCGGTGCCACGACGACACAGTGTGCGGCAGTGAGGAAGACATCATAAGTCCCATCGGCTGAAGGGCCGGCATAAGAGCCAGAGCAGATGAGTTCAAATCCTGAAATAGCTCCGTCGCCATCGAAGTCTGCAAACATCGCTCCAACCATAGGATGTTGGTTGCCATCAGGCACGCCACCCCAGGCCGCGAAAACGCCGGCAAACGGGATGAGCAACAGCAGAAGAATCAATGTCCAGAAAAAAGTCTTTTTACGCATCTTTCATCTCCTTTTTTGGAAAATCAATATAAGGCGGGGGTGTCTCTATTATATAATCCATTTCAAATCCATTATCAAAAGATTTACCAAACCTTAATGATCAACGGACGTAAGCCTGCAGTTCCTCCACAGGTGCATTCACATCCG
>DATDOR010000109.1:0-3518 GCA_035293165.1 Anaerolineales bacterium
GTTCTAACCAATCGAAGATCGCCCATAGATCGCGCTGGAACATCGCCCGTTTGAGCGGATCCGTGATCAGGGTTTCCCCATTCGTTTCAAGAAACTCGTCCAACAATTGGATGGCCTGTTCGTACGAAGAGCCTTCAAGGAGATAGGTTGTCTCGGACCAATATAGAGGATCGAGGGAGTCCCGGCCATACTCAACGCCATCGGGAGTTTTCCTGCCATAAAGCAGATGAAATAAACGATTCCAGAGATGTTGTAGGTCTGGGTGGTAGACGTTCCACACAGGCTCCGCCGCAACTGAGGTTGGGGTAGAAACCGGTGTTAAATCAGGGGAACGCTCGATAGGCGCAGGGGTTCTCGTAGCAGGAATGGAGGGATTATTTTCTCCCAGACAAGCCACTGCTACCAACAGGATCGTCCAGCCGAAGATTTGGAAGATCCTTTTAGAAATAACGGTCATTCGAAAATCTTGCTCGGTTAATGACTTCCATCAAAGGAAATCGACTGACCCAAAAATCTCTTACGCCGAAGGTGCGGCCTTACGCGTTCGGCGCGCCTGTGCGGCGATGGACACAATCAGGACGAACATCATGAGCACTGCCAGTGTACCAATGAAAACGGGACCAAGACTCGGTGATGAGGCCGGTGTGGCACTTGGCTCCAGGTACGCCGCGATCATCTGCCGCATCGCGGCGTCGCCTTCTGGCGATGCGCGGAACCATAACCCGTGGTCCGGGGTCATGGCCGGGTACTTACTGCCATTGTAATAGATGTATCCATTGCCTCCTTTTGGGTCTGGGTAGTAGGTCAGCGTATCCCAGACCGAGTTTTCAACCAGATAGCGGTCAATGCGATAGCCTTCACCCAATTCCACGCTGGGCTTGAAATCGGGGCTACGGCTCAGGATGCGCTCAGGATGATTGAAAAATGTGAACGCTTCAAGCACCGTCGGGTCGGTGATCACCAACTGGTTATCCATCCTGGGTATAGTAATCGCGACTTTCACCAATGCCCCATTGGCAAGCCCACTTTTGGCAAGCCCACTTTGAGTTGAAATCAGCGCCAGGAATAGGATCAAGGGGATAAATCGTATGCGGCGAGTCGTGAATTTCATGATATTCTCCTATGCTCAAACATGTAAGAAGCTGTCTGAAAAGCATCATTCTTGCCCAGACCCGAAAGGTTTTCATCAGGTTCTGGATGGATAAGGCGTCTGAAAAGCCCGAAAAATCACATTCAATAGGGATCTTTTGGAAACCTTTCGGGTCTTTGGGGACTTTTCAGACGGTCTCTAAGGACTCCCCTTCTAAAGTTAAGGGTATAGGGTATATAGTAGTAATTGTATTCGTCAACGAAAGTGTGAACAACGAGATTCCCGAAAAAAAGGTGTGTTTGGGGGTGTACACCCCCAAACACACCTTTTTTTTCGGGTGTTCATACTACTGTTGACCAAAACAGTATATAGTAGTAATAAACCGACCAGCAAGAAAACGTTCCATTCTTGGACGGGCCTATCGAATTTCGTAGGAACAGTTCCCCAATCTTTTTGAGCTTCAGGTACTCACCTTAAAATCTGTATGAAGATCTGAAAGCGCAAAAGTAACCGTTCAGTTCCCCCACCTGAAAGGGGTAAGAACCCAAAAAAATGGTGTCCGCAGGGGGTGTACACCCCCTGCGGACACCATTTTTTTGGATAATCCCCTCACCAAACGAACGGTTACGAACGGATATCTGCTCAAGGTGAAATCGAAAATGGCGCGTTGGATAATGGAAGAGATTCTCAAGAGTCATATATTCGGCAAAAAGGGGGTCCCATTTTGTTGGATAGTACATGCCAAGCTGCCATTCGTCTACCCCGATGGAATCTAGCAACCTTAAGATTTGGGAGTAGGCGCGGTCAAATTCGCCTCCAATTCGTTGGCGAGTATATATGCTTCCCCCGATCCGTGCTCCGAGCGCATTAAACCAATTGAACAAAGTGGTGCCGAAATTGAGAAAACGTGCAAAGAGTCTAGAATAATGATCGGGCACGCGCCCAAAAAAACGGATCAAAGGAGCTAACAGAGGAATGAGGATGAAGCCCAAAGTCATGTGGAAGAGGATTTCTCCATTCGTCCAGCCAGGGTTATTACTCTGCTTATGAAAATCCCCTTCCGAGAGCGAATCGAGCAGCGCTTGAAACGAAGCCCGTGTTGCTTCAAGCTCGGATTGGAGCCTTTCTCTCATAACCAGCCCTTCTCTTCGGCGAGGCTTGCTGCTTCCATCCGGTTGTGCGCACCCAGTTTCTGGATAGCTGCGGAAAGATGATTGCGCACGGTCCCCTCGGTTAAGAAGAATTGTGTCGCCATGTCGGCAATGCTGGCCCCACGCAACGAAGCGCGCAGCACTTCGCGCTCTCGCCTGGTGAGTGGGTTGCTGCCCTCGCTCAAAGCTGAAAGGGCCAGATCAGGGTCAACGACGCGCTCGCCAGCCATCACCCGGCGGACGGCAACGGCCAGTTCGGCTGCCGGAGCGTCCTTGAGCAGGAACCCAACGGCGCCGGTTTCCATGGCCAGGCGCAGGTAGCCACTACGCCCAAAGGTGGTCAGGATCACGACCCGGCAGGCTGGCAGGCTGTGTTGTAACATCCGGGCGGCGCTCAAACCGTCTCCACCGGGCATCTCAATGTCCAACAGCGCAACAT
The DNA here is from genome assembly GCA_035293165.1 of Anaerolineales bacterium. Classification (GTDB taxonomy): domain Bacteria; phylum Chloroflexota; class Anaerolineae; order Anaerolineales; family JABWBV01; genus JABWBV01. Next base: position 2,681 of record DATDOR010000109.1, read on the forward strand.
CCGGTTGGGACTCCAAAGCGGCCGGCACCACTTCGTCCCCCCGCCCAACTTCAGCGACCACCTCAAGATCTTCTTCCAGGCGCAAAAGGGCCGTCAAGGCCCCGCGTACCATGGCCTGGTCTTCGGCCAGCAATACCCGGATCTTGTCCGTCATCGCTCCTCCGCGACGACACAGCTCTGGATAGGCAGTTCGACAAACAAGCGAAAGCCCCGGCTGCATTCTATGGTAAGGGGACCTGCTTCAAAATGCCCTCCATGCGCTGCGACGCGCTCGGCGAGGCCGGTAAGCCCGCTGCCTGTCCTGGAGGTTGGGCCTTCTGATCCTGCATACCCATCGTTGGTCACCTCGGCGCGAACGAATCCATCCTCGCAGATGATCCGGATGCGGCACTGCCGGGCGCGGCTGTGGCGGATTACGTTGGTAACTCCTTCGCGCACCATCCAGGCCAAAACTGCATCGACTCCCGGCGGCAGTTTTCCGGCTATGTGTTCCACCGTATAGGCAATCCCGGCAGCTTCCAGAATCTGCCGGACGCTCTCCAATTCACCTTGCAGCGTTTGCTGCCGGTACCCGGCAACGGCCTCGCGCACCTCGCGCAGCGCCTGGCGCGCCACGCGCTCGATCTCGTGGATTTCTTGCGCCGCACTTGCAGACTCCTTCTCGATCAAACGCCCGGCAAGTTCGCTCTTCAATCTGAATTATGGATGTTTGGCATTTGTTCCTCCTATCGCAAAAGGCTACCGGTGAGAATTTTGCTTGCTCGGGGGTGTTTCATCTTCTCCGGTTCGAGCCTATTCGCTGAGACGGTCAATTACATCGCAGTATAGATGCAGTTGC
>DATDOR010000110.1:0-7380 GCA_035293165.1 Anaerolineales bacterium
AAGATGAAACCGGGCGTCCGGATCATTTGTGCCGCGCGTGGTGGCATTATTGACGAAGACGCGCTGTTGGCCGCGCTTGAGTCGGGGCAGGTTGCTGGGGCTGCGTTGGATGTATTTGCCCAGGAACCTCCCGGGCTGACCCCACTTGTCGCTCACCCGAAAGTCATCGCCTCCCCGCATATTGGCGCACAAACGATTGAAGCCCAGGTGCGCGCGGCGGAAGATGTGGCGCAAGAAGTTCTCAACGCTTTGCGCGGGGAAAAATTACGCTGGCAGGTCGTTTAATATATGGAGAAACGCTATGAAAATGATCAGCCTCCAATGGAGCGTAGACAACCAAACGCAATCGCAAACCCTCAAAGCTGAAGGGGAAATCACTATCGGACGCAAGTTGGAATGTACAGTTTCCATTCCACACCAGACCGTCTCCCGCCAACATGCAGCCCTGATCACCAGAGGAATTGACATTTTTCTCCGCAACTTGAGCGAAACCAATCCGATTTCCCTTTCCGGGGGGCGCATTTTGTCTATTGGGGAAGAAGCCCCCCTGGCAAATGGCGATGTTTTTGTGTTAGGGAAAGTCAATGTACACTTTTCTGTAACTGAATTGAAACAAAACGTCTCCTTCAAAGTTAAATGCACGGGTTGTGGCAAAGTCGTAGATACTTCCATGACAGATTGTCCCTGGTGTGGAACCTCTCTGGCATTTGGAGAAACCTTCATCGGCACCTAGCTTGAAAGCAAACATCCAAAGTTTAGAATAATCATCCAATGTCGCGAACCCTCCGCCTCTCCTGGGAAGATCCTATCACTGGTGATCAACGGGAAATATCTGGCAGTTTCCCCATCACCATTGGCCGGGACGCTCCAAACACGATTTCGCTGCACAGCAGCACGGTCTCACGTCAACATGCGCGGCTGGATGCCGAAGGCGAACGCATCGTCATCCGTGATCTTGGCAGCACCAATGGCATCCTTATCAATGGCCAGCAAGTGACACAGGCTTATTTGCAAGATGGCGAGTTATTCCAAATTGGCCCTTTCATCTTCAGTGTTTTGCTCGAAACAGTTCCTACTACGCCTCTGCCTGCCCCTGAATCCGTTGTCATCCGGTGGCGAAAGAGCGATGAAACGACCTACCAGTTCATCACAGCACAACTCCCCGCGACGATCGGTCGCTCGAGTGAAAATGCGCTGACTCTTTTTAGCAGCAAAGTCTCCCGCCATCACGCCACCATTGATTGGGAAAATGGAGAATGGGTGTTGATTGATCAAAACTCGACCAATGGCACCCTCCTCAATGGAGAGCCTTGCACGCGTGTCCCCATTCCACATGAAAACGAGATCCAGATTGGGGATTTCGTCCTCCACGCAGCCTTGCCCGATCCTGGCGAGGTTTCCGAGGACGATCTAACGATTGTTGACTACCGCCCATCACCTGCCCGGACAACCGACCCTGGCCAGACTGCCATTTACCCTGCCGGAGTCGAAGAGGCGGATGTCAGCCGGGAAACGAAAGAGCAAACGCGCGTTTTCCCTCCCCCAATCTTAGACCAGTTCCAAATTCTTCCCATCGCAGAACTGAAAAAACTCAGCTTTCCACTCGAACAGACGAGTTATCTAAGCATCGGTGGGGGGATTGGCAGTTTTGTCTGGGTTGACCATCTCGTCATTTGCGGAGTCAAACCCAAAGATATCGTCGCCATCGGCGTAGAACCCAAACCCTACACGCGCTTACAACGTCTGGCTTTGAACTCCCAAATTTTACCTGAAGAGCGTCTGCGCTCGAACTCCGAGGCTTGCCCGGACAATATGTGGGGATGGCCCGGATACGCTGTACGAGAAATGTGGCGCGAACTCAAACGTGGGAATCTCCAACAGGTGGCTCGGATTGGCTGGCAGCTTTTTGGAGAACCTGATCTTGCAGAGACTTACACACCTGTATCGAGCGACGTGTTTAATGCTATCGAACGGGAGGCGGCCCGGATCGGTTGGGATCACATCTGGCGGTTTGGCCGGGTACGGGCCATTCGAAAAACGGACGACGAGCGTTATGTCATCGCTTATTCCCAAACCCGGCCCGGTGAGGGTCGAGTCCACAAACTCATTCTGACCCCATACCTGCACCTGGCAGTGGGGTATCCGGCAGTACGTTTTCTACACGATTTGCAGCGCTATCGTGAAGAGACTCACGACTTTAAATCAGTCGTCAATGCTTATGAGGCACATGATCATATTTATAAGCATCTACGCTTGCATGGCGGGACGGTGCTGGTTCGCGGGCGCGGTATTGTTGCCTCCCGCGTAATCCAACGTTTGTACGAAACACGAAAAATCAACGCCGATATCACAGTCATTCACTTGATGCAAACGCCGACTTTCAAAGGAAGCCATTTTGGCCGCGCAAAACGAATGACCCGGCATCATTGGGAATACCAACCCTTCAGCTGGCCCAAAGCAGCCTGGGGAGGTGATTTACGAATGTTGCTCGAACATGTAACTGAGGATGAACGCGATCAGCTCCTCAACGATTGGGGAGGCACAACATCTTCTAACCGTCGCAATTGGATTGAAATGATTGATGCCGGAGTCAAGGAGGGTTGGTACAAGACTCGATTCGGGCATGTGGAACGAGTCCAACGAGATGAAACAACAGGAAAATTAGACACTGTGATTCGTGGACGCACTTCCCTGGAAGGAAGCACCGAGCTATTGGCCGACTTCATCATTGATGCGACCGGGTTTGTCGCCAATTTAGGGAGCAATCCCCTCCTGAAAGATTTGGTAACACATTACCATCTCCCGCGCAATGTCAAGGACCGGTTGAATGTCAGCACCGATTTTGAAATTCCAGAAATGCAAAATGGGCAAGGGCGGGTGTTTGCCAGTGGGGCAACAACTTTGGGCAGTGCTTTTGCCCCAGTGGATAGCTTTTTGGGGTTACAATATGCTGCATTTTGCTCATTAGATTTGCTCGCCAGGCTCAAAGCTCCTGGTATTCGGTCGTTGAATATCTCGCGTTCAATCAGCCAGTGGTTTCGCTGGGCAAGAGGAGTCGAACCATGACCCCCACACTTCGCGGCCGGTGGCAAACTCGTCTGGTCTTACTTCTGACGATTGGGGTTGGAGTGACTGCATTTTTTGGAATGATCTACCAGGATTTCGGCGTGGGTTTTTCTATTTTAGGGTATATCCTGATTTTTGGCCTGGTTTGGGATGTGTGGTACAACTTTCTCCAGTCCTTGCGCTGGGATCATGACTGGTCTCCCGCGTTGTATCTGGCCGCCGGGATATGGGAAACCGTCATTCTCTGGGTGCTCATCCAGTTTTTGGGACTTCCCGGTATTCCCGACAACTTGAACGCATTCATCTTTCTCTTTCACTTCGGGTCCATATGGGTGATAACGATGTTCATCATGTTCGGCCCGCTGCGAATCCTATTCCCGCGATGGCGTTTCCGCGGCGGTCAATGGCTTTAGGGGCATGATAAAAATGGCACGTATTCTTTTCGTTGACGACGATCCCCTTTCTTTGATGATGTTCTCAAAAATCATCGAGCTCTCCGGCCATCAAGCGGTCACGACTGCAGATGCGGAGGAGGCCTTATCGCTAGCAGTGAGTCAAAAACCCGACATCTTTTTCACAGATTTTCAAATGCCGCAAAAAGATGGATTAGAAGTCATTAAAGCCTTGCGGACGCAAGAAGATACGGCCAGTATCCCTGCGTTTTTACTCTCAGCCAATGCAGACCCCGATCTAATTGAGCGAGTACTCGAAGCAGGGGGGCAGGGATTTCTGAGAAAACCACTCCGATTGGATGCCTTGCTTACGACGATTGAAAAATGTATTTTGGGTGACTACGATTAAGTGTAGTTACCCATTTCCGGGAGCTTATGAGCGAAAAAATTCCGACCATTGTCCTGATGCACGGTGACGAGACCGGCGAAGAACTCCTGCAACAGTCTCTGCGCGTCCTCGATCCCTCGATCATCCGCCAGCCATTGAACTTCTTGGATTATGACCTGAGCCTGGGAAACCGCCAGGAAACGAAGAACCAGGTCGTGCATGACTCCGCTACCGCCACCCGCCAGACAGGGTTAGCCATCAAAGCAGCAACGATCACACCCGAAATCAAGGGAGATGTTGGCAGCCCGAACGCGATTCTGCGAAAAGAGTTAAACGCCAAAGTAATCTTACGCACCGGACGGCGTATCCCCAACATTCGTCCTATTGGGGGTGTTCACGCACCCATTGCGATTGTCCGTATGGCCATCGAGGATGCCTATGAAGCTATCGAATGGCGTGAAGATAGGGAAGATGGAGAAGAAGTTGCCTTTCGGACTTCCTACGTTACCCGTTCGACCTGCCGTGCGGTCGCAGAATTCACGTTTCAATATGCCCAACGGACAGGTGCACGCGTATTTGGCGGCCCGAAATATACCGTTAGCCCGGTGTATGAAGGCATGTTCAAAGAAGAAATGGATGCAGCCGCGCAGCGCCACCCCGGTGTGCGTTACCAACCCTTGCTCATCGACGCTACATTTGCCCTGCTGCTGCAAACCAGCGGTGATGCCCTCGTGATCCCCGCCATGAACCGGGACGGCGATTTACTCTCAGATATGGTGCTGCAAATGTACGGCAGCATTGCAGGTTCAGAGAGCCTGGTGTTGTCCTTTGACGAAACGGCCACACAAGTTACCACCGTCATGGCCGAAGCCCCTCATGGCACCGCCCCCGCCCTGTTCGGCAAAGACATCGCCAACCCAATGGCCATGATCCTGGCAGGCGCGGCGTTGTTGGTCTACGTCCACACCCCTGAAGCTGATCGGGCCTCCCGAGCCATTTACGAAAGTGTCTTCGAGAGCCTGTATGAAGGCAAAGCCACCCCCGATCTGGGCGGGCAAATGACGACGACCGCTTTTACGGACGAAGTCATTCGGCGCACAGCGGCAAAGCTGGAAGTGTGGTCGGCGTTGGGATAGGTTCTTTTAACTCCCTATTCACTTCTCATAATCCAACCAGCGTTATAATCGGGGCTTGTTAACCGACAGGCTCATGAAACTTTTCACCCGCCTCAACCTCGCCATGATCATCGCCCTTTCCCTTGCCGGGTGTTTCGCGGAGCGAGATTTAGACTTTCCTACCCCGCTCCCAACAGAATTCCTGCCCACCTCCATCGCGCTAACCGTCGCCGCCGGGTTGCCTTCCCCAACCCCCACCGGGGGGAACACACTGACCCGAACACCACAACCCACTCGCACACCCACCCCAACCTCCACAGCAACACCCACGCTCACGAATACCCCTACCCCGAGCGCGACCCTGACCCCATCCATCACCCCGATCCCAACAGAGACCCCGGTTCCGGTCGTCCCCCTATCGGAAATCGAAATCCGCACACCAGGGAGCCTGTCAAAAGTCATCTCGCCCATCCCGGTACGGGCAATCGTGGTTCCTGGGGCGCTCGGAAAAGTGACTGTAGAACTGCTCGGTGAAGATGGACGCTTGCTCGCCCGGCAAATTGCCACCCTCAGCGAAAACCTGGGAAGAAAAGCTGGCCTGGTGGTTGACCTCCCCTTTGAAATCCCTGGCGTTTCTGAACTGGGCCGGCTGCAAATCGCCACCACGGATAATTTCGATCGCCCCAAGGCGCTTGCCAGCGTGGATGTGATCCTTCTTTCCAACGGTGATGCAGACCTGAATATTGTTACCGATTTTCTCGCCCATGTGATGATCAAAGATCCCAAAGAAGGGGATTTGATCCAGGGGGGAACGTTGGTCATCTCCGGTATGGCCCGCCCAACAACGGATCAATCTTTTCTTGCTGAATTGGTTACGGAGGAGGGAAACCTGGTTGGAATGCGCCTGTTTGATGTAACCGATGGTCCAGAAAACGAACACCGTCCCTTCCTCGTTGAAATACCCTTTACCGTTAACGAACCGACTCGAGTACGCCTCATCATTCACGAACGCACCGACCGAATCCCAGGGACGATCTATCTTTTAAGTATGGAGATTCTTGTTAGCCCATGAAATCTGATTCCTACCGATTTTTTCTCTTTATTTTAGCCACGCTTTTGCTTCTTTCGATAGGAGCCTGCACGCAAACCCCAACCACGTTGCCATTTCCCAACCCCATCGTTCCGCCGGTTGAAGAGATCGATCAAGCGAACCAAAAATGGCAAAACGGTAACAATCTACACTATTTTGTTACTGTAGAAGAGACAAACCAGAATGGTACATTCGTGTACCGAATTGTTGTTGCAGATGGACAGATTCGTGCAGCTCAACAGCTAGAAAAAGTGGACGGCGTTTTGCAGTCCCCGGTGGCAATAGACTTCGAGGACGCCCAAATGTATACTGTAGATGCCCTCTTTGAACGAGTCCGGAATGATGCGTTGGGTCTGGGCGTTGTCCCCATGAATATGAGTGTGATCTTTGATCCGCTCTCGGGATTCCCTTCCGTGGTTGAAGCAAAGGCTTTGCCCACCTCAACCGAAGATGGAACCTTGAAGCTTAACCGGGAATTGAGTTATTCCTTTACAACGGATGTCAAAGTCTTAATCGAAGATACGGTTGGTTTGAGCAAAGATCCCCTCCTCGTTTTTTATCGCAGTGGGGGGGAGAAAGCCTGGTGTGATGTTTTACGTGTGTATGCCGATGGAACATCTATCTATTCAGATGATTGTCGGCAGACTTTGCTACAATTGCAACCCCCTCCGAATAGCGTTGTCGTATTGAAAGAATTAGCCACAAACCTCAGCGGAATAGACGAAACCCGCCAGGACGGAGGGGTAATTCAACGCCTCGTCCTCTACGGAAACGGGAACGGAACACCAGATGCCGGGGCGCTTGAAACGGCATGGAATTTAGGTCTTGGATTGTCTGAATTGTTATCTCGGCCCATCGGGGCAGGTATCACCTTGATGTACACGCAAAATGACTTGTTGCTTGGCTTTGATATGCGTACTTCACTCGGCCAACCTGCTTCTGTAGAAATCAAATCCCCTCTTCACGGTATGGCGGCTCACCCAAATGGTGACTTACTCACTTACAACGATAATGCTGGCTTACACTGGCTAAACTTAAAAACTGGCGAGACAGGTTTATTCTTTTCTAACCCGCCGGGGAGTTATTATGCTCCCCGGTCATGGAGCCGTCAGGGTCCATTGCTGTTGGAACGCATCTATGAAGGGAACAATCCGCCAGAGTGGGGGTGGACAAGTATAGAAGAACCCTCCTGGCATCCAATTGCGCTAAAAGCAGATGCATTTACCTGTGATACTGGTGTCAGCCAGGATCCCAATACCGGAAACTTTGTCGTGGCTGCTGGAGGGGATTGCCAGAACGATCCGGGCCTGACTCTGGTCCATTTAGAAG
>DATDOR010000111.1:0-3258 GCA_035293165.1 Anaerolineales bacterium
ATAGGGGCGTACACGAATAAGATCGGGGACGTAAGGAACAATGAAGAGAACTTTCATGCTCTTGACCTATGGATTCGTTGGTACACATTTTCCATCTTCCCCAATACAACTCGCCAATCATAATGTTCCACAACAAATCGACGTCCATTTGCTGCCAGTTGGGATTGTCTTTCCTCGCTACATAATAGTTCGATAACTGCGTCTGCGAAATCCTTTTCCGAGTCTTTCACCATGACATCTCGATCCGCGAGGGCATCAATCCCTTCCAATCCAATCGTCGTTGTGACAACCGGCATGGCACGAGAAAAAGCCTCTAAAATTCTTACGCGCATCCCTCCACCTGCTCGTACAGGGACCACCATGATGGCGGCCTTCTCCATATAAGGCTCCAATTCTGGAACATAACCCATCACCTGAATGGCGCCAGGGTTTTGAATAGCAGCTTGCAAAAAGTCCTGTGGCGGTTTTTTTCCGATAATGGTCAATGTGGCATCTGGAACTTTCTCGCGCACGAGTGGGAACACTTCGTTTAAAAACCAGCGAATCCCATCCGCATTGGGTGGGTAATGGAGTGTGCCAAGAGTCAAAATGTTTTTCGAGGCTGGCTGGCGCTGAACCGGTTGAAGTTGAGCCGTATTCACTGCAATCGGAACAACCGTTATTTTGCCTTCTATGGATTTTAGAAGTTCTTTTTTACCCGCTAAAGTCTGTCGAAGCGCCTGGTTATCTATTTCTGTCACCGCTAAGGTATGATCAAATTCTTTGAGGAGCATGCCTTCGTAGTCTTTTACTCTACGGGATTCAATCGCGACAACAGGGCGTATGAACCAGGGCATATTTTCCACCATCCTATCTAAGATCGTCCAAACTGCATTGTGGGCGTCAAAAATGAGCGCGGGCCAGTTTTGTGGTTTGTGGCCTGGATTTCCTGAAGTATGAGGTGGAAGGGCAAATTGTGCCATGGTAAGTTGATCTGCGTGGATAAAATCGACCGATTCCGTCGCTACAATGTTTTGGATGAGACTACCCATCTGTTTGGAATCATCTCGCTCAATCAGGAATGGTCGTCTTGTCCATTGGCTGCGGAGCCAATAACCTATATCAGCAATCCGGGAGCGGTGAATTGGGACGGTATGCAGGGTGGTACATACCTGGCGCAGCATGTCCCGATAAGGTTCTTCTTCCACGCGCATGAACGAAACCAGGGTGATCTGGTGCCCCAGGTCAGCCAGATAGCGCAAAACCTGCCAGGTCTTTACCTTAGGGCCAGCATCCGGCGGATAAGGAATGATCTGGGTAAGAAACAAAATATGCATTTACGTAGTTTAGTTCGTTAGGAGTGTTTTTACCAACTGACTGTAGTTGTGTGCAAGTTCGAGACGCTTTTCTCGTAGTGATGAACGGGATAAATAGGCAATCGGAGTAAGACTAAGCCTAACCAAAGAAGCAAATAACAAGATTAACTTGTAAAGAAAGGCACTGACGTTTCCATGGTGTTTCTTGAAAAACAAGAGCTTACTTTGATAGAGGTGGATGAACATTTGCCGGGAAACTTGCCTTGTGCTTTGACCCCCATAATGAATAATTTCAGCTTCTGGAATCCAGTAAAGTTCCCATCCTCTTTGACCTAAGCGATAACATATATCTACCTCTTCAGTATACATGAAGTATTCTTCGCTTAACAAGCCAACTTCATCCAAGGCTTCTTTCCGGATCAATAAACACGCGCCAAGTAAAATATCTACCTTCCGGCCCGAATGAGTTTCCCACCGTTCCATATCATAAACACCAAAAGTGCGAAATTTATCCAAATGAAATAGTCGCCAAAACTCACGGGAAAGGGTGGGGGTTGGAAAACAAGAGGTTTGCAAGGACTTATCAGGGTTCAGCGTACGAGGACCTACGGCTCCAGTCCGTGGAGAGGCTTGAATGAAACTGACCAGTTTTTCAAGCGCCCCAGGCATAAGTTCGGTATCTGGATTGAGCAACAAGACAAACTTTGCGTTGCTGCATTGAACCGCTTGATTATTTGCCTGGGCAAAACCAGTGTTTGTTTGGTTTTCAATGATATTTACAGCAGGAAAGAGTTGTTTCACCATTTCACAGCTATTATCAGTTGAGGCGTTGTCTACAACCCATATCTCAAGTTCCCCGCTTGGCATACTTGAATAAATGGATGTCAAACACTTACCTAGGAGTTCCCGAGTGTTCCAGTTAACAATCACAATTGAGATTGTTTTTAGTGGCTCGTTTACGCTGGGATGGATTTCATCGCTCATGTTTTTTCGCGAAAGGGTGAAGGGCTACCAATCAAGGTTTTCACAATATCCTAATTCTAACAAAGCCTGGCCTGCAATTCGCTTAAAAGTCATCTTTCTCAGAGTAGACCACTGTTCCCAACGGCCAATGGGGTTAAAACTTTTCGTCTTTCTAACCCAGATATCCCCTTGCTTTCGGGTTGTAGAGGAACCAATCACCGGGAGGGTGTTGATCTTTTCAAAAGGATAGACCTCCGGATCGAGATTAAAATGAGAACATGCCCCTCGCACAAAAGTTTCAGGGTTTTTGACCGCGTCTTCATATCGCGCAAGCCAATATCCTTCTTTATTTTTATACAGGTCATTAAACCGCAAGATCATTCTGGCGCTATTGGCCCATCTTCGACATACATCCGCGAACCTAAGTTGAGGCCATGTTTTGATGGTGGAGGCAACCAAATCCCGCCCATCGCGAGTCAACAACAAAAGATTTTCATTTGGGAAAACATCATAAAAGTAATCCAAATACTCTACCCCTGGAACTTTTAAGAGCATCCTCTGACCCTCGGGAACAAGCGCGTATAAATACGAGAGAAAAGATGAACCGAAGATCGGCAAGAAGTCGTTTTCGCCTATTTTCCCTATGTTTTGCTGATAAGCCAGGAAAAAATCCTGTTGAAGTTTCCGAATGTCCCTCGTCAAGGCGAGAAAAGGGGTTTCCCATATGAGATTGGGATGAGGATGGATACAGGGGTGAAGGCCGAGCAATTCCCCCGAATAAACTGTCCCGGAACGTTTCATGATGCCGTGAATGATGATAGATGGAGGGCGATTCTCTCCCCGGATAGCCTTCGCAGTTTCAAACGCGTGCTGGCTTATTTCTCCTCGATGAGATCTATCCGCAAACCCATCGTTCTTGAATACATACCTATAATATTTCCGAAAATTGTTCCTGAGACTCACTATATTGTGTCACTCCAGTTCTAATTACATTCAAGGT
>DATDOR010000112.1:0-13810 GCA_035293165.1 Anaerolineales bacterium
AAGGGTTCGTTTGTTTTAATCGAGGACTGGTTGGGGAAACCGCTTGAAACATCCGTCGAAAACGGGATCGAAGAACTGGCGCGCCGGTATCTGGCGGCGTTTGCTCCCGCAACCGTCGAGGATTTTGCTTCCTGGGCGGGGTTATCCATTCGGGATTGTCGCACGGCATGGGAGAATATCGCGAGTGATCTATTTGAGGTGAAAATGGGGAATTCAACGGTCTGGATGCTCCTAACGCAGTTGGATATGTTAGAGGACAAAATGGCTAACCAAATCGTTGTGAATCTTCTACCCCGTTATGATACCTATCTGCTAGGGTATACTGACCGGAGCCTGATTATTGACCCGGAACACGTCAAGCGGATTTATCCGGGGGGCGGGTTGATCCACCCAGCTTTGCTGGTAGATGGAAAAGTTGCTGGGACATGGAGAACTGATCGCAAGCGAGGGAAGGTCGAAGTGGAGGTAGAATTGTTCGAGCATTTATCGGCGTCGGTTCAGAATGAACTTGAAGCAGAAATTAAGGCCGTTTCCCATTTTTTGTCACAGGATTGACGATTTCTCGAACTCTGGCTACAACTAATCTTCGATGCCTACCCTGACCCGCTGGCTTATCAAAACCGCCCTGGTATATTTCGTGCTTTCCCTGTTTGCAGGCTTTATTCTGGCCTCGCAAGCCGTGTTCGATCTTCGCCTTCTCCCAGCTAGTTTTTCCCCTGCTTATTTTCATATGCTAATGGTGGGGTGGGTGACGCAATTGATCTTAGGGGTCGTATATTGGATGTTTCCGAAATTCACTAAAGAACAACCGCGTGGAAGCGAAAAGCTCGGCTGGGCGGTTTATGCGCTGTTGAATGTAGGATTGGTACTTCGCTTTCTCATTGAGCCGTTCAACCCGGCGGGAACGGTCTGGGGATGGGGACTGGCGCTGTCTGCGTTTCTCCAGTGGCTGGCGGGGTTAATGTTTGTTGTAAATACCTGGGCGCGGGTAAAGGAACGATGATATGCCGAAGTTAAGTGTTTGGGCTGTCCGTGCGGCTTTGCTCTATCTGGCAGCAGGGTTTACCTTCGGTGCTTTGCTGCTGGCAAATAAGGGGGTTTCGTTCTGGCCGGGGAGTTGGCGGTTATTTCCGGCACATATTGAATTTCTCACCTTAGGGTGGACGACTCAACTTGCATTGGCAGTCGGATTTTGGATTTTCCCACGCTTCGGGCGGTCTCGCGGGAATGTGACATTGGCGTGGGTTGCGTTTGGCCTTTTGAATGTAGGTGTACTTTTGGTAGCGGCGGAAGGGATATTTCAAACTCATCCTGGCTTGATGTTCACGGGGCGCACACTTGAGGTGGCTGGAGCAGCCGCATTTTTGTTCCATGCCTGGGAGCGCATTAAACCGATGGCGGGTTGAGACATGTCACTCCAGTTCTTGAAACTCGGCGGCTCGCTGATCACGGATAAAAACAAACCCGGCACGCCGCGCCTGGAGGTAATCACGCGGTTGGCGGTGGAAATTGCGGAAGCGAAGGCTGAGATGGGTGGTATGCGTTTGGTGTTGGGACACGGGTCGGGGTCGTTTGGGCATGTTCCAGCGAAGAAGTATGGAACGCGGCAGGGGGTACGGACGCCCGATCAGTGGCGCGGGTTCGCAGAGGTGTGGCGGGAGGCCGATGCGCTGAACCGGTTGGTCGTGGATGCGCTGCACATGGCCGGGTTACCCGCCGTGCGCTTTGCCATTTCGGGAAGCGCAGTGACGCGGGCAGGGCAGGTGGCGGTCTGGGATTTGACTTCGCTTCGGGCGGCTTTGGTGGCGGGGCTATTGCCAGTGGTGTATGGGGATGTGGTATTTGATCAGGAATGGGGAGGCACGATCCTTTCGACGGAGGATATTTTTGCACATCTCGCAAAGGAGCTGAAGCCTGACCGGGTGCTTATCGCCGGGATAGAGGAGGGGGTGTGGGTGGATTATCCGGCTTGTACGGAGATCGTTTCCGAAATTACGCCAGGGAATTTTGCGGCGGTTGCACCTGCTTTGGGCGGGTCGGCAGCGACAGATGTGACGGGGGGGATGGCATCGAAGGTGCGTGAGTTGTTGGGGTTGGTGGAGGCAGTTACTGGGCTGGAGGGGGTGATATTTAGCGGCGCGTATCCTGGCCGGGTTGGGGAAGCAATCCGGGGGAAAACGGTGGGGACGCGAATATGGTCGGGGTACATGTAGGTGCGACGCATTTTGTTAGACGGATTGAAGAGAGTCTACAGTGAATTGCGTCGTTTAAACAGGAAGTGTGTCGCACCTTAAAGAAACGCGTTGACAGTCTGTTTCTCCTGGATTAGACTCGACGACATCCAGGAGTTTTGAGATGCTTTTTACACGATCACGTTTGGAAGAAGTTGAAGATAAATATCTCGCGCCCTATGGGATGCGGAGTAAGTATACGCGCGGGCGAATTTTTCCTGAGCGCGAGGCGGATTACCGGACGGTTTTTCAGAAGGACCGCGACCGCATTTTGCATACGACAGCTTTCCGGCGATTGGAGTACAAGACCCAGGTGTTTATCAACTACGAGGGGGATTATTACCGGACGCGGTTGACGCATACGCTGGAAGTGGCGCAGATTGGGCGGACGGTCGCACGGGCGCTGGGGGCGAACGAAGACCTGATTGAGGCCATTTGTTTAGCACATGACTTGGGACATTCGCCTTTTGGGCACTCCGGGGAGGTGGCACTGAGCCGGTTGATGAAGGCGCATGGTGGATTCGACCATAATAAGCAGTCGCTGCGGATTGTGACGAAGTTGGAGAAGCGCTACCCGGATTTCAATGGGTTGAATTTGAGTTGGGAGACGCGGGAGGGGATTGTGAAGCATGAGACGGAGTATGATATTTCGGATGCTGGGGACTACAATCCTGAATTGCGTGGAAATATCGAAGCGCAGATTGCGAACGCGGCAGATGAACTGGCGTATTCGGCACATGATTTGGACGATGGGCTGCGGTCGGGGATGATTACGCCAGCGATGTTGGAAGGGATTGCACTGTGGGAGATTTTGCTGGAGAGTGTGGGGTTACGCCGGGTGAATGATCTGGTGGAGGTGGCGCGCCACCGGTTGATCCGGCGGTTGATTGGGTTGGAGATGAATGATTTGGTAGATCGGACGTCCACCCGTTTGGATGAGAGTGGAGTGCAGTCGGTGGAGGGATTGCAAAAGCTCCCATATAACGTGATTGGGTTTAGTGAGGAGATGCACCGGCGGAACCGGGAGTTGAAGGATTTCCTGTATGCGAATTTGTACCGGAATCCCCGCGTGGTGCGAATGCAGGTGAAGGCAGAGCGCATTTTGACGGAATTATTTGAGGCGTACCGTAAAGAGCCGGAGATGCTCCCCCTCAGTGTGCAAGTGGTGATTGAAGAACGCGGATTGGAGCGGGCGATTTGCGATTATCTTGCCGGGATGACAGACCGGTATGCGATTGAGGAGTATCGAAAGTTGTTCGATCCGGGTACGAGGCCGTGATTTTGTATTTATTGGGTAATTACCTGATTGCTCAGTTACTGATTTTGGAGACCAAAGATGAAGAACCGGCAAAATTATCTGACTGCGGAGGGCGCGGAGAAATTGCGCAATGAATTAACCTATCTCAAAGGGGAAAAGCGTGAAGATTTGTCAAAACGGCTCCGTATCGCGATTCAGCAAGGCGATTTGAGCGAGAACGCCGACTATATTGCGACCAAAGAAGAGCAGGGATTTGTTGAAGGACGGATTTTGGAATTGGAGCAGGTCTTGAAGGATGCTGTGATTATTGATGAGAACAGCCGGAAGGATATGGTTGATATTGGCACACATGTCACCATTCAGGAAGCGGATTACGAGCCGGAAACGTATTATTTGGTTGGGTCGAACGAGGCCAATCCGCGTGAGGGACGTATTTCGCACGAATCTCCCATTGGGCAGGCGTTGATGGGAAAAAAAGTAAACGATGAAGTGGTGGCCAAGGTCCCGAATGGGACGATTAAGCTGAAAATATTGAAGATTGAATAATCCCAAAGAAAAAACCGCCCGGTTTATGAACCGGGCGGTTTTTTTAGATCTGATTTCCTACTTTTGCCAGATAGCTAGTTCAAGCGTAAGCCGCTCGAAGTAACTCTCATCCGGCATGGGGGCACCACCAAACTCCATGTCCGCTATGCGGGCAGTTAGACGAAGTGTTTGCGTTTCCAGCTCCGCAGGGAAATCGAATTGAGCCAGGAGAGGTTCGCCTTTGGCAGCGAGACGTTCACGAATGGCCGCATCACGGAAAGCGTGGGGACTCATAATGACTTTTGTGACTGTCTGGATGTCGTTTTTGTCAAACAACCATACTTCAAAGGCGGTCACGCGTTTGGGATCACCAACTCCGATGGTTTCGGAGATGCCCACCCCGCACTCGCCAAGAAATTCACCAGCGGATGAGTCAATGCTGAAGGAGTCGTCAAATAGATCATCGCCCATCATGTAGGTGGTGACAAATTGCGTCAGCGGAGGTTCTTCGCCCATGGCGGCATAATCGGTGCGTTCCAATTCGCGGGTGGCCTCAGCAGCTTGCATGGCCGGGGTCATTTCACCTGAACCAGACCGGCGGAAAAGATACATCGCGAGCAGGGCAACAATCAATACCGCGACGACAAAACATGCACCAATTAACAGAAAGGACGTCCCCCCCCCTTCTTCGGTTGGCGTGGTTTCTACACCTGCACCAACCGCCGCTTTGAAAGCGACAATGTTCGCGGGATTTTGTGGAGCGGGGCTGGCTTCAATCGCGGCCATAGTTTCCCCGGCTATGTCCCCTAATTCCGCCCACCGTTTCTGTGCTTCGACAGCATCGCTGGTTGTGCTATACGAATCAATGGCCATTCGTAGATATTGCTCGCGAGCATCTGAACGCAAGTCAGCAGGGCCAGCGTCTGTCCATTGAACAGGCCAAAGCCACCAACCCAGAATAAACAATCCGATGAAGATTCCGAGAACAAACCCGGCGAGACCGGATACGGTGGGATTTTTTAGTTGGTTAGTTAATGAGTCCATATGTGTACTCCCAAAAAGTATTGTCAGAGGGAACTGTGCCATAAATGTGGAACAGATGGGCGCTTGTTTATTTTAGAGCATTGTCAGAAAACGCGCAACTCAGTTTTGGTCTGATTTTCCCTTGCCTTAAAAAAGGAGGGCTGAATCTTTTGAGATACACCCCTCCTTGAGGTTTTATCCAAACTGCCCCACCATGTCTGGTTGAACATCTTCCAAGTCAAATCGTCTTTCACATTCGATACACTGTACCTGATTTCTGCCGATAATGACCAGCAACCCAGAACAATTCGTGCAAGGCGTGGAAACAGGCCGTTTCCAGGAGGTGAAATCACATTCCGGGTAATTGGCACACCCGTAAAATGTGCGCCCTTTGCGGGTTTTGCGTTCAATCAAATCCCCACCATCTTTCGGGCAGGTGACGCCAATCTTTTCCAGCCAAGGCTCGGTGTAGCGGCATTCCGGAAATCCGCTGCAACTAATAAATTTACCAAAACGTCCGACGCGGATGACGAGTTCGTGGCCGCTTTTGGGGCATTTGCGGCCAATAAGCTCCGGTTCGAGTTTGACTTCGGGCATGGCTTTGTCTGCATGGTCAACCTGCTTGGAGAACGGGTTATAGAATTCGCTCACGATTTGTGTCCAACCCTGTTCACCTGAAGCGATCCGATCAAGATCATCTTCCATCCGGGCCGTGAAGCTAGTATCAATGATATTGGGGAAGTATTTTGCCAGTAAATCATTGACGACAAAGCCGGTTTCGGTTGGGATCAGCCGTTTGTTCTCGCGAATGGCATATCCTCGATCTTGTAGTGTGCCGAGTGTGGGGGCATAGGTGGATGGGCGTCCGATAGCGTTTTCTTCAAGTGCGCGCACAAGTGATGCCTCTGTGAAACGCGGCGGCGGTTGGGTGAAGTGCTGTTCAGGGATCAACTTCACCAGTTTTTGTGGTTGGCCTTCATGTAATCCAGGTGGAATACGGGCTTCTTTTTCTTCTTCCACGTCTTCGTCTTTGGACTCTTCATAGACGATCAAAAAACCTTGAAAACGGATGGTTGATCCGGTTGCGCGGAGAAGATACTCGTGTCCGGTTGTCTTTGCTGTGATGTCCACCGAAACAGTATCGTAAATCGCTGCGGCCATTTGAGAGGCGACAAACCGTTGCCAAATCAATGTATAGAGGCGAAACTGGTCACGAGATAAATGGCTCTTGATGGATTCTGGTGTTCGTTCGACAGATGTAGGCCGGATAGCTTCGTGGGCCTCCTGCGCATTCTGGACCCGGGTGCGGAATTCGTTGGGGGTTTCAGGTACGAACCTGGCTCCATATCGTCGGGCAATGAATTCTTTCGCTTGATCTTGGGCGATTTTTGAGATATTGGTCGAGTCCGTTCGCATATATGTAATCAAGCCGGTGCTGCCCCCATTCCCCACATCGACCCCTTCATAGAGTTGTTGCGCCAGCGCCATCGTTCGTTTGGCCGTATACCCCAATCGCCGCGAGGCCTCTTGTTGCAGCGTGCTGGTGATAAACGGCGGGGCGGGGCTGCGCTTGCGTTCACCCCGTTTGATGCGGGTGATTGTGTAAACAGCTTTTTCTAGATCGGTGACGATGGGCGTTACATTTTGTTTTGTTTTCAATACCGGGTCTTCGCCATCCATTTTAAGTAACTTGGCGATGTAAGTTTTCTTCCCCCCCTGCGGGAGTAATTCTGCATCGATTGTCCAGTATTCTTCGGGAACAAACGCTTCAATTTCGCGCTCACGCTCGACAATCATGCGCAAGGCAACAGATTGAACGCGCCCCGCTGAAAGGCCTCCTCGTACCTTTCGCCAAAGGATTGGGCTGAGGCTGTATCCTACCAGCCGGTCGAGGATTCGCCGGGCCTGTTGGGCATCTACCAGGCACATATCAATCTTGCGCGGATGGGAAAACGCCTCTTCAATGGCCGGTTTGGTGATTTCGTTAAACACGACACGCCGCGTCCGTTCGGGATCAAACTCGGCGGCTTCCATCAGATGCCAGGCAATGGCTTCCCCTTCCCGGTCGGGGTCGGTGGCCAGATAGATTTCTGCCACTTCTCCCGCCAGATTTTTGATTTTCTTGACCACATCCCGTTTTTCGTTTGGGACGCGGTATTTCGGTTGGAAATCGTTCTCTACATCGACGGACAGTTGAGATTTCAATAAATCGCGAACATGTCCTACTGAAGCAGCTACTTTATATTCTTTGCCTAGATAACGCCCAACCGTTTTGACCTTTGCAGGAGATTCGACAATCACCAATTTTCCCTTGGAGGGGTTTTTTTTAACCTGTTTTGCACGGGGGGAAGAGGTGGTCTCAGGTGGGGTTAACCCCTCATGCGCGGGTGTATGCCCCATACGGAACATTGTAGTTCCACACACCGGGCAGATCCCGCGCGTGGCCGGTGTCCCCGACGAAGTGAAAGTTGCTTCGGGATGACTCATTTCTCTTTTGGTTTTGCATTTGAAACAATAAGCTTCCAATTTTTACCTCTCAACGATTACGAGCCTACATGATATTCTGCCTGCTCTTCGTGCAATGCCTGGTAATGCATTCCTCCCATCTGGCGCACCATGCCTTTAAGTTCCATCATGGCGAGCGTGGCAGAAACTTCTTTGATCGGGATTTGTGCCTGAACGCTGATTTCGTCTACGTGCAAGGCTTCGTGCCGAATCAATTCGAGAATTTGTGCTTCTAAATGATTTGCCGGGATGATGGCCCTGGCCTCACGATGTAGGGTCACACGCTCCAATTCGAGTGCTTCTAATATTTCCTGGGGGTGGAGCATTGGGTGCGCGCCTTGTTGAATCAACTGGTTCGTCCCCTGGCTTTGAGGAGCGAAGATGTTGCCGGGCACGGCAAACACCTCCCGCCCTTGTTCAGCAGCAAATCCTGCGGTAATCAGCGCACCACTTTTCCGGCTTGCTTCTACGACAACAACGGCTAAGGATAAACCAGCAATGATACGATTGCGCGGGGGAAAGTTTCCGGCCTCCGGCTGAGTGCCTAATCCATAATCACTGATGACTGCACCTTGTTCCATCATCTGTTCAGCGAGCTTCCGATTTTCAGGAGGATACAAGCGATCTATCCCACTGCCCAAAACGGAAATCGTTCGCCCTCCAGCATTAAGCGCAGCCTGGTGGGCAATTGAGTCCACACCGCGCGCTAGTCCGCTAATGACGGTAATGCCGTTTTGGGCCAGGTTTGTGGCGATTTGTTCCGTGACCTGCCGGCCATAGGTGGTAACCCGGCGAGTCCCGACAATGGCGACGGCCCATTCATCTGCTTCGGTCAGGGTTCCTCTCAGGTACAGGACAGGGGGAGGTTGGTCAATTTCACGAAGACGGCTGGGGTATGCAACATCATCCCAGGTCAAGACAGTAACATTGAGCGCTTCGAGTTGTGACTGGATGAGCGACAAATCAACCCCAGCCCGTAGCTGGATTAGATTTTGCGTGATTTTTTCACTCAAGCCCGCCGCGCGTAAGCTGCTTTCGGATGCCTCCCAGGCGGTTTTGGCATCTCCAAAGTAGTCTAATAAACCGCGAAAACGGACGGCCCCTATCCCGCGCACCAGATTCAAACCAATCCAGTAAAGTCTATCTTTGTCCAATGCCTGCCCTCTCAGAAACTGTATTTTTGTTTTGTGGCCGAGCTGTCTGCACGGTATCTTCCTTGCCCAGACCCGAAAGGTTTTTGTGAGCTCTGGATGCAAAAGGGTTCTGAAAATCCCGAAACGCCGCTTTCAATGGGAAGCTTTTGGAAACCCTTCGGGTCTTTTGGGGACTTTTTAGACAGGCTCTAAACGGGTGAAACGGTTGACCTTGCTAAAAGTGGGGCAGAGAATACCACAGTTTTTTTTTATGTGTCAAGGATGTTTATGGCTCTTTGGGATTTGCCGTGGTTAATGCCAGATTTTGGGGACTTCCCCGCCGATTCCCAAAGAACCATGTTTATTCCGGCATGGAGCCAGGTAATACATGAACGCGCATTAATCTTGCATGAAAGTCAACATCCAGCAATATTCCTTCGATCACGGGCAGCAAAAGTTCACGACCGTCTGGGAGACGGATCAGGTATACATCATTGGCCCTAGTGGGCAGAATTTCCTCCAACCGGCCCAAATCCTGTCCGTCTTCAGACTCTACGCATAACCCTAATAGCTGATGGTAGTAATATTCGCTTTCAGGAAGGGGTGGAGTATCTGCTGTCCGAATGAAAACCATTTGGTTCCGAAGTTCCCCTGCCTGTTCGCGGTTTTGAATCCCGTCAAAGGTGAGCAAGATTTTCGTTCCAGCGGGCCGGATGTGGCGAATCTGCATCGGCTTTCGATCCAATCCGACAAAAAGGGTGGTCTCTGCTTTCAGGCGTTCGGGAAAATCGGTGAGAACCCGCATGGTGACTTCACCCTGCACCCCATGGGGTTTGCCTAGTTGGCCTACTGCCAAAAAGACAGGCTCACCGGGTGGCGAGCCTGTTGGGTCAATCGGACGATTTTCGGAATCGAGTGTCACTTGGGATCCACCACATCTAAGTTGGCTTGCTTGCCTTCGCGGGCAGCCGCGACGCGGAGGAGCAAGCGCATGGCATTCGCGACCTGCCCTCCTTTTCCGATGACACGCCCCATGTCTTCTTTGGCAACATGAAGTTCGAGGTTAACCATTCCCCTGGAGGTGTGTTCGGTGATATCTACCTGGGTGGGGTCATCCACAAGTGAGCGGGCGATGTATTCGATCAATTCTTTCACGGGATTACTCACTACCCTGCTGGGGGTGGATTTATTTTTGGAAGCATTTCCACTCTCCAGTTGGGTCATGCCTGAACCCTGTGGGAGGGGCTATATGGCGCGGGTTTTGGGGGTTACGTTTCGGGCAGCGACAGCATCAGCAGCTTCTTCTAAAAGTGCAGTGACATCCTCACCCATTTTCATACGTTCAATGCGATCCAGGGTGCCACTGCTGCGGAAAACCTGCTCGACCCCATTGCTCAGTTGTGCGCCTTTGTTGATCCAGTCATAAACGCGGTCTTCCTGAACGATGATGGTAGCGGGTTCTGTGCGGGGGTTGTAGTGGCCGATGATTTCCAGGAAACGACCATCGCGCGGACTTTCTTTGTCAGCGGCGACAATGCGGAAGCTGGCTTGACGTTTGGAGCCTACACGGCGTAAGCGGATACGAACCATTGTTAATTCTCCTTACTAGTTCTTATGTTTGATGATCGTAATCAAATATTCGATATTGGGTATTGCATGAGAGAGGGAGACGGTATACGCAATACATTAGTTTATCGAAAGATATTGGGCAGGCCTTTAAAGCCAGTGCTCTTCATTTGTTGAAGCATCCTGCCCATTTGACGGTGCTGTTTGATGAGGCGATTTACGTCTTGAACTTCTGTGCCGGAACCTCTTGCGATCCGGCGGCGGCGGCTGGCATTGAGTACTTTCGGATTGCGACGTTCTTGCAGGGTCATTGAACTGATGATGGCTTCGGTCATCTTAAATTGTTGTTCGACATCATGTGGGTTAACCTGACGAGCTACCTGTCCCATTTGACCGGGCATCATATCGAGTAACTGGCCGATGGGGCCTAGACGACGGATCATTTTCAATTGGCTGATGAAATCTTCCAGCGTAAATTCGCCGGACATGAGTTTGGCAGCCTGTTCTTCGGCAGTTTTCTGATCGAGCGCGGCTTCGGCACGTTCAATCAACCCGATCACATCCCCCATCCCGAGGATGCGGGAAGTGAGTCGCCCAGGATCGTAAGTTTCGATGCCATCGAGGGCTTCGCTGGTCCCCAGGAACTTAATCGGAACACCGGAGACCGCGCGTATGGAGATAGCAGCTCCCCCGCGGGCATCGCCATCCATTTTCGTCAGGATCAGACCTGTGATGGGGACGGCCTCGCGGAAGCCTTTGGCGATGTTGACCGATTCCTGCCCGATCATAGAGTCGACGACGAGCAGAATTTCAACGGGTTTGGCCAGGTTATTGATTGCCTGGATTTCGTCCATCAAAGCGTCGTCCAACTGGGAACGGCCTGCAGTGTCAATGATGACAACGCTATAACCGCCTTTTTGAGCCTGTTCGACAGCTTGCGCGGAAAGTTTGGGCGGAGCGACCCCTTCCTGAGCGTAGACAGGAATATCCAACCGTTGACCAAGCACCTGGAGTTGGTGGATCGCAGCTGGACGGTAGGGGTCGGCGGCCACGAGCATGACCCGCTCTCCTTTGGAACGCAGCATCTTGGCCAGTTTACCGGACATCGTCGTTTTACCGGACCCTTGCAGCCCGACGAGCATCACCACACGGGGCTTGGGGCCGCTCAGATTGAGTTTATCTGGTTCGCCCAGCGTGGTAATCAGTTCTTCGTTGACAATTTTGATTACCTGCTGACCGGGGTTGAGGGCACGCGAGACTTCGTGCCCCACAGAGCGTTCCCGGACACGGGCGACGAAGTCTTTGACGACGCTGTAATGGACGTCTGCTTCGAGGAGGGCACGACGCACTTCGCGCATCGCCGCGTCAACATCAGACTCGCGCAACTTGCCATGGCGGCGCAGTTCCTTGAAAACTTCATTTAAGCGATTGGTCAGGGTTTCAAACATTTCTTAAAACAACAAATATCCGCCTTTGAGCGGCGGCGACCGTGCATTTTAGCCTGTACAGAGGGAAAGGTCAAGGATGGGTAAGAGCATCTTTACGTTTTTGAAGCGGATTTGAGGTTCGTAACTCCACCTTAACAGGCGGGTTAAAAAGATTGCATAATCAACCCCTTGTTTTGGAGTGAAATCATGTCAAAAGTTGCGATTGTCACCGATAGTACCTCAACCATTCCTAAAAACCTCGTCGAACAGTACCAGCTTACAGTTATCCCTCAAGTCGTAATATGGGGAGAGGAGATCCAACTGGATGGAATTGATGTGCAGCCTACTGCGTTTTACCAGCGTCTGGCTACATCGAAGGTGTCACCTACCACTTCGCAAGCAACTGTTGCCAGTTTTAAGGAGGTTTATGAGAAGTTGCACAGGGATGGATTTGAAATTCTTTGTGTTCTGCTTTCCAGTAAGTTATCTGGGACGATCAGCTCGGCGATTCAGGCAAAAGAACTAGTGCCAGATGCAAAAGTTGAGATTGTCGATTCGCTTTCTGTGGCGATGGCTTTGGGTTTTCAAGTGTTAGAGGTAGCTAAACTCGCGCAAACGGGCGCGTCCCTGGCGGAATGTAAGGCATTGGCTGAAAAGGCAGTGAACCATACCGGGGTTGTGCTTACGCCAGAGACATTGGAATACTTGCACCGGGGAGGGCGTATTGGCGGAGGCGCAAAATTCCTGGCTACCGCATTGAACATTAAGCCCGTTCTGGAATTGCGTGATGGGCGTCTCGAAGCGGTGGAACGGGTTCGCACTCGTAAGAAAGTGCTTTCCCGTTTGGTAGAGATCGCGAGGGAACAAATCGGTGGCCGAACCCCTGTCCGGTTATCTGTCCTTCATGCGAACAGTCCAGAGGATGCCCAGTTTGTGATGGATGAGGCGAAAAAGCAACTCAACCCGGTGGAAGCGTTTGTTTCTGAGGTCAGTCCTGCGATTGGGACCCATACAGGGCCGGGGACGGTTGGGCTGGTGTATATGGCGGGGTTGTAACGTAGTCGTTCGTACAACGCATTGCACCTAGTAAAACTCCCAGAGGTTGAGTGACTCTGGGAGTTTTGTTTACTCAATGACTTCGTAAAACAACGGTAAGGGAGCAAGCGGCTGGTCGTTCCAGGTGTGGGCTTCCAACAAATTTTCGCGGGCTTCTTTTAGCGAAGTCTGGGAGTTGGCGTGGATCGTGAAAAGGGGGTCACCTTGTTTGACGACAGCTCCGACTTTGTGGTGGACGACAATGCCGACCGCGTGGTCTATTGGGTCGCCTTTTTTTGCCCGGCCAGCCCCCAGAGCGACAGCAGTTTCTCCAATGATGCGGGCATGGATACCTGCGAGAACCCCACTCCGCGGAGCAGAGGTGGTTTCAATGATGGGGGCTGTGGGGAGGAGATCAGGATCGTCTACGTAACGAACGTCCCCACCCTGAGCCATGATCAAAGTCCGGAAGCGCGCCCACCCTTCCCCGTTGGAAAGGGCGGTTCCTGCCTGGCGGCGGGCAGAAGTCAGATCTGGGGCAGCGCCGCCCAATTTGAGCAGGTGCGATGCAATTTCCAGACAATGTTCCTGGAAATCAGGCGGCCCGTGTCCGTGCAGGGTTTCGACGGCTTCTCGAATTTCTAGCGCATTCCCTACAGCAAATCCTAGAGGTTGGTTCATATCGGAAATCAGGGCAACAGCTTTGCGTCCAGCTAATCTGGCAATGTCTACCATCAGCCTGGCAAGGCTTCGGGCGTCTTCCAGGGTCTGCATAAATGCGCCCAGCCCAACTTTGACATCTAAAACGATGATTTGTGCGCTGGCAGCGATTTTTTTGCTCATAATGGAAGAGGCAATTAAGGGAATGGATTGCACAGTCCCTGTTACATCGCGGAGGGCATAGAGTTTGCCATCTGCGGGGGCGAGATCTGCACTTTGACCGGTGAGGACAATTTTAACGGTGTGAAGTTGGTGGAGGAATTCTTCAGTAGTAAGATCACACCGAAATCCAGGGATAGACTCGAGCTTGTCCAGTGTGCCGCCGCTAAACCCCAAGCCACGCCCGGACATTTTACCAACCGGCAAACCACATGCAACGACGAGGGG
>DATDOR010000113.1:0-2902 GCA_035293165.1 Anaerolineales bacterium
GGGATGTCATTCCCGACTTTTTTGGCCGCGTCCACGACGAGCGTCCCTGCCGGGACGGTGACGGGGTGGTTATCAATGGTGAGGATGACGGTTTTTGTCATTCGGACTCAGATATTGGATATTTGGTATTGGTTATTTGTAACCGTTCACTTGGTGAGGGGATTATCCAAAAAAATGGTGTCCGCAGGGGGTGTACACCCCCTGCGGACACCATTTTTTTGGGTTCTTACCCCCTTCAGGTGGGGGAACTGAACGGTTACCATTTTCCTGGAGCAAGGCAAAGTTGAATTCAAGATGCGGGTTAGGACGGAAGACCGGATGAAAGGGTTCGAGGGCTTTGACTAGCCGTTCAAGATTTTCCGGTTCGCGAGCATTCAAAGCAGTGATTAGCTCATCAGGTCTCACACATTCTCCTTCCGGTCATCTTTTCTTCTGGAGGCCTTGGCCAATTCATACCATGCAAAGGCTTTTAGGAATTTTTCAAGCCGTTGAGCAGGTGTGAGAGATAGGTTATACCGCAAAGCGTCTAGATCAACGCCAGCCTGTTTCGCCTCAAATAAAATCTTGTCCGGGTCTGTTATAACAACGCTATTTCCGTGAAAAAAGGTCTTTTCCATAAACTTCACGTTTCACGCATCAAACCGCAACTGCATCCATTTCTCGTTTTACACCATTCTTCGCTTTCGCCTTCCAATCATCTGGGAAACGGTCAATGCCCGTAACAACAGCCTGGATGGAAAATTCACCGAGGGCGCACAGGCATTTGCCTTCGATATTGCGGGCGACATCGTACAACAACCCAATCTGTTCATAGCCTTCGCTGCCCGCTTCGATGCGGTCAATCAGGTGGGTCATCCAATACGTACCTTCTCGGCAGGGAGTACATTTGCCACAGGACTCGTGTTTGAAGAAGTGCAGGGTCTTTTTGACCAGCCAGTCTATGCTGACCGAGGCATCAATGACGATCACAGAAGCTGAACCTAGCATCGAACCGACATTCGGCACGGATTCGTAATCCATCGGAGTGTCGAGTGCCTCGTCATTGGCAACAATAATGGCAGAGGAGGCTCCTGCAGGCATGATCGCTTTGATTTTGCGCTCACCAGGAATCCCGCCGCCGTGTTCGAATATCAACTCGCGGAAAGTGGTACCTAGAGGGAGTTCGTAATTGCCCGGTTTTTCGACATTCCCGCACAGGGAGAAAATCTTCGGGCCAGTGGATCTTTCGGTACCGATGGTTCTATACCAGTCCGCGCCTTTGGCGATGATCATCGGGACATTGGTGAGCGTCTCGACATTGTTGACGATAGTAGGTTTGCCATACAGCCCAAAACTCGGCGGGAAGGGCGGCCGAAGCCGGGGCTGCCCGAGTTTGCCTTCGAGGGATTCGAGCAAGGCAGTTTCTTCGCCGCAAATATATGCCCCCGCACCGAGATGGTTGTACATCCGAAGCGAGAAATCCGTCCCGAACAGGTTGTCACCGAGCAGTCCGGCTTGTTCGAGTTCAGCCAGCTTGCCGTCGAGGACGTGCGCCAGTTCCCAGAATTCGCCGCGCATGTAGTTGTAAGCATCGTTGGCCTGTACAGCGTAGGCGCAAATCATCACCCCTTCGTAAAACTGGAAGGGATTGCGTTCCATGATTTCGCGGTCTTTGAAGGTGCCGGGTTCGGATTCATCGGCATTGGCGACGACGTAGTGAGGCCAATTGTTCTTGTCAATGAAGCGCCACTTCAGGCCAGTGGGGAAGCCTGCACCGCCGCGGCCGCGCAGGCCGGATTTAAACACTTCTTCGACGACTTCTTCGGGTTTCATCGTGGTGACGACTTTATTAAACGCCTCGAAGCCGCCGTGTTTCATGTATACGTCAAGCTGGTCAATATCGGGGATGTCCCGGTGGCGGAAAAGAACGTAGGTCATAAATATCTGGCGTACAGGTTATGGGGTGTGGCGAAGTTCTTCTACCAACTCCATCGCACTCTCAACAGTTTGGTTCTCGTGATAGAAAATCCCATCGCCACTTTGGAGTTGGAACATCGGGGCTTTGTCACAGGCTGCGAGGCACATGACGGCTTCAACGGTTACTTTGTCGTCTTCGGTCGTGACGCCAAAATGGGGGTCAAGTTTCAACTTATGGCACAACTCTTCCATTAATTGATCCGCACCACGCAAGGCACAGGGAAGGTCGGTGCAAACCTGGATGCGGAATTTCGCGCCGGGTTTGTCGTAGTAAAGGGAATAGAACCCAATGATGGAAGCAACTTCGGTGGGCGTGACCCCGATGATTTCAGCGACTTCGGCCATGTCTTCCTGCGAGACGTACATTTTCTCTCGTTGCGCCACGTAGAGAAGCGGCATCACCGCTGACCGCTTTTGATCGTCAGGGTATTTGTTCAGGATCGTTTGAACTTCGTCGTTGTATTTTTCTAGCAAATTATTCATTACCGGTCTGTATCTCCCAACACAATATCAATACTCCCGATAATCGCGACCAAATCAGCCACCATATGGTCTTTGGATAGCACATCCAATGGCTGAAGATTGAAGAATGATGGCGTTCTCCAGCGTACCCGGTAGGGTTTCGGACCGCCGTCCCCTTCCAGGTAGACGCCCAATTCCCCGCGCGGGGATTCAACGGCCATGTAAACTGATTCTTTCGGGGCAGGGAAGCCTTCCGTCCACAGTTTGAAGTGGTGAATCAACGCCTCCATGCTGACGCCGATTTCGGCGCGGGGCGGGGGGACGAATTTCCGGTTATTGCTGCGGAATGGCCCTTTCGGGAGGTTGTCGAGGGCTTGCAAGATAATCTTCCGGGACTCGTGAAATTCTTGCATCCGCACCAGGTAACGGGCATACACATCGCCATCGATGTGGGTAGGGACTTTAAAATCGTACTGCTCGTACC
>DATDOR010000114.1:0-3865 GCA_035293165.1 Anaerolineales bacterium
CTTAACCCCCTATATAAAGGGAATGGAACTGCTCAGGCTAAGAAAGAAAGTTCCCCGAAAAAAAGGTGGGCGTGGGGGTGTACACCCCAAAATCTGGCATTAACCACGGCAAATCCCAAAGAGCCACTAACTCTTCAATGAGTAGCATTATAATCTTCAAGCATCAAAGAATTGATTTCTATGCCCTTCCAAAACTTCGATTTGTTGATTACGGATAGTCCCCCCGCCGCTCGTGTGACCGACTCCTACGCCGGGCGGACACCATCTGCCACGCCATTGGGCTTTGACCCGGAGGACATTCTGGCACGGTTTGAGCGCATACGCCAGCGGATAAACGTCACCGAAGGTGATCTCAACACGCTTGGGCGGGATTTGTTTGTGGGGCTATTCACCGGCGAAATCATAGAATTGTTTTTTGAAACAAAAGGCGCGGTCGGAACCAAAGGGGGAGTGCATATCCGGTTGGTGATCGAATCGCCCCGCCTGGCCCGTCTTCCGTGGGAATTGATCTATACCCGGCGCGAGGGCTTTCTCGCGGCAAACCCCGATTTTTCCGTCGTCCGGTATCTTCCCGTGCCCCAGCCTGTACAATCCATCGAGATCGAACTTCCTCTGCGCATTCTCGTCGTAATCAGTGCTCCAAGCGATCTACCCCCACTTGACTACGAAGCCGAACAGCAGGCTTTTCTGGGCAGTATCGAAGCCATGCTCGCCAACCAGGGTGTGGAAGTCCATTTCGAGTTCGATGCCACGCATGAAAAATTACTCACTCACGTTCAATCCAACCGCTTTCACGTTCTTCACTTCATCGGTCACGGCGATTATGCGGACGGACAAGGTGTGATTTTTCTCGAAGATCCGAAAAACCTGGCCGCATCTGCCAATGCCAGCCAGTTTGCCGAGATTATCAATGCTGGGACTTCTCTACGCCTGACGGTATTAAATGCCTGTTCCTCTGCCCAGGAGGGCGCATTGGACGGTTTTTCAGGAATAGCGAATCAGCTGATCGGAGGCGGAATTCCGGCGGTGATCGCAATGCGGAACGAAGCCAGTGACCGGATCGCCATCTCGTTCACCCGGCATCTTTACGGCAACCTGGCAGGGGGCGAGTCTGTTGGCCTGGCCCTGGCACATACCCGCCAGCAGTTGCGTCTGGAATCTGCTTCCAGCCCGGTCGCGTTCGCTAACCCCATCTTGCATCTCCACTCCCCAGACGGAGTGCTCTTCAGAATGGTCAGCTCCCGGCGGCAGAATTGGGTGCGCGTCACCCAGCAAATCATCGCCTTAAATGAGGCGAGTAAGGCGATGGTGGAATGGAAGAATCTTCACGACATTTTGCAAACACTCGTCAAACAACTGGATTTTATTCTCGACATCGCGCGTAATCCGGCCGGGGAGTCGCTTGTGCGATCAATGTGGGACAGCCATTTCAAGCAAACCATCAATGCCCGGCTGATCCCGTTTGCTTCAGAACGCATCCAGTACATTGGACGAAGATACGCTACCGATGGAACCGGGTCAACTGGGGAGGAATGGGCGGTTAAAACACTGCAACTCACCCAAGCAGTGGATGAAGTATTCGGTACAGACAACCTGTCTGGGTTACCGGAGATCATCGGGCATTTGCGCGGGCTGCTGATCAAACACATGACCCAATGCAACCGTAAAATGGTGGGTCTGCTCGAAACGGTCAACCGCATTTTCTCGGCCACGCATACGGCGCTGGAAGAGTTGAACGTCCAGTTGCCTTCAACCCTGTCCGGGGGATTTCCGGTAAACTGGCTTGCCATTCAAGAAGATTTATCTGCCCTGGATGGGCACAATGGGAAAATCAGCGAGTGGATCCGCTTACATGATCTATTTGACCGACTGCACATCCAGTTTGCGATCATCGCCTCCAGCGCGCCACTGGCCAGCAGTGTTGAGTTGATCGCCGGGCCATGGGGTCTGTTACGAGACACGATCCTGTCAGAATTATTCGACCTGGCCCGTCAAATCTCGCAGATAGGCAAAGCCTTCACCGAATTACCTGACGGAAGCCTGCGAGGTGAACCCTGGGCACGCGATATCAAGCAAAAAAGCAACCTGTTGGATGCAAAAATCAAAGAAAGGAATGTGAACGCCGCGCGGGAAACGATTGCCACGCTCGGGCGGCTAATCGAGCAGTATTATCTCGAAGTTGATCGAAAAATCTTAGACGAAATGTCTTCTTTCACCCAGCGTACTGCCACACTGCACGGGAGAGTGAATATATGAACCCAACAATTGATAACATCAAATCTATCCATGAAGCCTTGAGCCGCCGCCAGCAAGAAACGGATGACCCGTTCGATTTAATTGTAGAAATTCAGGATTTTATTCAGCAGATTCGCCTCGCAGGCAAAGATGTACCACCTGGGGCCGAGCGGGAGTTATTGCGTTCGTTAGTGCAATACTGGGCCAGTGTGTATTTTGACCACTCCGACACAGGAGTGTTTCCCAAAACGGACTTAGATCCCTTCACCGGAGAGATTCCACCAGAACTCGACACGACACCGGAAACGCCGTCATTTTTGCCCCATTTGCTAGAACGGTATGACCGGTATCTTCGTTATATTGTCATTGGTCTTGGCGTATTGGGTATGTTATGGGTATTGACGATAATAGGTCAGTTCTTTCTTAACCAACCCGGTGATCCGCAGTCCACTCCAATTGCTATTCTCGACCAGACAAGAACGGCAAATGAATTGCAGGCCGCTTCAAACGCGGCTACCGAAAGTGCATTGATAGAGGAAACTACCCGTGTGGCTATTGTTGGGACACAAACGGCGCTATCCAGTGATGCCACCCGGCTCGCTCCAACAGAAACTCCAACCCCAGAACCATCTGTAAAGCCGACCATCACCTCATCCCCCACGCCTACGCTTGCTCCGCAGATTCTATTCGTCGAACTGACAAACCTGAAAGACCAGGATACTGTCGCCCCCAAGATAACTCTCAAAGGAACCTATGCGAATCTTGAACCAGGCTGGTCTATTCATGTCCTGATTCAGAATATTGCCCAGGAAGGCGCGCCCTTCTTCCCCTCGAGTGAGTTTTTCACGATTCCAGCCGGTTCGACAAACGGTGAATGGAACATCGAAGTACAGTTTGGGAAGGAGGAGGAATGGACAGTGTCAACACCCTATCGAGTTTCTTTCCGTATTGCAACCACAGATAGTGACCGGGAAATCTTGTTGAATGCCGTTAGCGATGGGATCCTGGATCTCGCGATCCTGCCTTCAACGATTAAACCCCCGACAAACTTGATCCCAACGACCGTTATCCGCAATTCTTTTGAAAACCGGATTGTTTATACACGTGTTTCGGATGAGGGGGTGGGCGTATTTTCCTCAAGTTTAGATGGGAAGAACGAAATTAACCTGACCGGCGCAAATAGTACAACAGAAACTGACCCTGCGATCTCTAACGACGGCTTAAGCATTGTTTTTGTAGGTAGAAAAACAAACCATCCAGATTACAACTACTCGTTATGGATGATGAATAGCACAGGCCAAAACCAGGTCGAGTTCGAAGGAACGCGCACTTTCAACCCCATTGAGAGACCCGCCTGGTCTCCTGATGGCAACCTGATTGTTTACAATGAAAGAAACCTGGAGACGGGCTTATGGGAAGTGAAGATCCTTAATCGAAGTGATCTGCAAATTCGCACCATCAGCCAGGAGAGGCGCAACATCCGATCTCCAGTTTGGATGCCAAACGGAAAATTCCTTATTGTCAGTGCCCGTTCCCTTAATCCTGTCCCCATCAATCAAACGGCAACCAGTTTGAGCTTATTTAAGATTGATGTTGAGACAGGAGTGGAATCTGAGATTTATACCAATCC
>DATDOR010000115.1:0-5335 GCA_035293165.1 Anaerolineales bacterium
GTCGTTAGCCAGGTAGGGCATTCCAGTGTCGGTGAGGTCGCCGCCGATGACCCAACTATTGGAGCCAATACCATCGAAACCACCCCCGCGCAGGGAGTCGAGGGCGGCAGTTTGGGCGCGGACCGCGCTCAGGAGGGGATAAATCTCCCCCGCGAGGGTCGGGCCGGACTCAATCGGGGTGCGTGACCCGGTCAGGTGCGGGCGGAAGAGTACTTCCGGGTCGGTGACGATGATGGGACGTTGATGGAAGGCATATTCGGGAAAAAGAAATTCTACCTGTTCGGGGGTAAGGGTTTTGAGGAGCATCGCGCGGTCAAGTTCGGTTTCCATATTACCGCGCAGGTCCCAGGCCATGGCTTTGGGCCAGGCGAGGGTATGGAGGGGTTCCCAGGGATCGGGTTCGTAGCCGGGGTTGATGATAGGGAGGAAGGTGTATTCGAAGCTGGCGGCGGCACCTTTATGCTCGGCCATGTAGGCGTTGACGCCATCGGCGAAGGCCTTGAGGACGGCGAGGGTGTCGGCGTCGAGCATTTCGAGTTCTTGTTGGGCGACGCGCTCCCAGCCGAGGGTCTGGAGGTATTGGTCGGTTTCGAGGGTGTTTTCGCCGAGGAGTTCGGAGAGGCGTCCGACGGCCTGGTGCCGCCAGAAGTCCATTTGCCAGAAGCGGTCTTGGGCCTGGACGTAGCCCTGAGCCATGAAGAGGTCGTGCTGGGTGGTGGCGTAGATGTGGGGAACGCCAAAGCTGTCGCGGTAGACATCTACGGGGCCGTCGAGGCCGGGGAGTTTGACTTCGCCATCCGTTTGGGGGTAGGACTGGCGTTGGAGGATGGGGAGAGCAACGGCGGCGATGATGAAAAGGAGGAGGATGAGGGAGAGGAGGGTGAGAAGGAGGATTTTGAGGAATTTCATGATGGGGGTCCTGAAGATTAGTATTTACCTATGAGATTTTTTGACATGGTTTTTAACACGAAGGGTAATTACTCAGCCCAGGGTTGAAATAGCCCGAAAAAAAGGTGTGCGTGGGGTGTACACCCCCACGCACACCTTTTTTTCGGGGGTTCCTCTACCGTAGCCTGAGCAGTTACTACGAAGAATACAAAGGGTTGCACAAAGACTACCAAGATTGAAAATTTGGTGGGCTTGGTGGTGAAAGAGATCATGCAAATGCAGGTTACTGATCAAATGGGCCTGAATGTCATTTTCCAGGTCACGCCGGGGTGGATCGCGACGGGAGAGGAGGAGGGGAAGCAGCATGGAGGTGAGGAGGGAGAGGATGACGATAAGGGTGATGATGATCCAAAGGGCGCGTTTGAGGGCGGAGAGGGCGGGGTTGGGAGGGGGTTTCTCTTCGAGGGTGTATTCGAGGAGGGGGTCGGGGTAATCCATTTGGGGGGAGATTGGTGATTGGAGATTGGAGAATAGATATTCGTACTGGGGATTGGATATTGACTTTGAGGGTTGGAAATGCTATTATACTTATGGAGTAATAGTCAATAGATTGGACTCTGAAAATGCTATGAACGAGGTAAACGATTTACTAACCAAATGGGAAGAAGTCTATAAAAAGGGGCTGCTTTCATTTTGGATTTTACTTTTACTGCACCAGCGCACCTGTTACGCATACGAGATGGGCGCAGCGATTACTGGAATCAGCCAGGGAACTATTTCGGTTGATGACAATAGCATTTACCGCGCGCTGAGCCGGTTTGAACAAATGGGGATTGTCAAGAGTGAACTCCAACAATCAGAAATTGGACCGAAACGTAAATATTATAGCCTGACCAAAGCGGGTGTGGCGCTTTTGGCCGGGTTTATTGAGCGGAATATTTTAGTTTTTCAAGAACCCTCTGTGGAAGAGCGTATTCAGGCGGTTTTGAACCAGAACCATGCCTGAAACAGGAGTATTGAGATGGACGCTGATTATCTTCAACATCAACTTGAATTATGGAAGCGGTGGTTGTATATCTGTGTAGGAGCATCGGTGACGTTTTTGGCCTTTGGTATCCGCGCGGCTATGTTCGATACACCAGCCGGATTGGGCTATCTCATTCTATTGCTTGGGATTGCGCTTTCGGGGAGTTATCTCTGGCTCAAACGAGTCCATTTGACACCTTCTGAAGAAATGTTCCCCTAACCCATCGCCACCGCCATGGCCACTGCGTACACTTCCGTGTGGCTCAGGCTGATGGACCACGTGGTCAGCCCATCCTTCTCTGCCAAAGTTTTGGCGTTGCCATGCAGGTGGAGGACGGGTTCACGATTGGGTCCGCGGAGGATTTCGATCTCTTTCCATTGGACGTTGCCGATCCCCGTCCCGAAGGCTTTGGCGACGGCTTCTTTGGCGGCCCAGCGCGCGGCGAGGGAGTCGATCCGGTCGCCGACTTCGGCGATTTCGCGGTCGGTGAAGACGCGGTGCAGGAAGCGGTCGCCGTGTTTGTCGAGGGCTTCCTGGAGGCGGGAGATTTCGATGAGGTCAACGCCGGTGCGGAGGTTCATGTTAGTTGAAAATGCACATACCAGTCATCCCTGCGTGGGTGAAACAAAGAAATCACTTTTCCGGTATCCGGGTCTTCAACCTGGAGATTAATTCCCTAATAAACGTTGCATGACCGGCAGGACAAAGCTCGATTGGAAGGGGTATCTTTTCCACCCAAAGACAAGGGATAAATGTGTCCTACTTCAAAGGGGAAATTGAAAACAGATTCAGGGGCCCGACAATATTCGCAGCGATGTTGTGCTCGTTGGGCTGTCTCTGCATAGTGAGGATTCATGCGGACAGTTGATTGAGAATGGCTTTCGTTCGGTCGGCAGAGGCGAATAGTTCTATCTCAATCAATTGATCCAGTAAAGTCTGTTCACGCTCTTCCAGAGATTCACCCCGATCCCGTGCTTCCCGCCAGCGTTCCATCAAAGAAGCCAGTTGTTTTTGTTGTTCCTTGCCGAAAAACTCATCGGGCAATTGGTTTTGAATGATGACCAGAGTACTTGATTCGCGTTCTGTTAGCTGTTGGGTCAACGCATCCAGCGCGGCTCCAGCCGTTTTCCCAACGGATTGTTTTTCGCCTGCTATCGCAAAGTATGAACGTGTCCCTTTCTTTGTTGGGACGGAAAGGATAGTTACGGTGGTCATGGAATTTTCCTTGAATTTGTACAACCGGATTTCTGTGTGGTTATTTTACCGCAATCGGGATGTTTGTTCGTCAACCACTACCGCATCGCCTCCGCCCTCACCCGCGCAAACTCCTGCAAATACACCCTCGCAATCTCCTCACTGAACAAGATCACCACATTCTCGTCATTCCGCTCCTCTGCGCTCGCCGAAAAGTTATACGACCCCGTAATCACAACCTTCCCATCAATCACAATCACCTTGTGATGCATCTTATCCGGGTTGCCATCCAGTGAAACATCCAACCCCGCCGCCAGCATCCGGGCAAACTCCCCGCCGGGATTATCCAACTGCCCCTCATCAAAAACCCCCTGCACAACCAGCCCCGCATCCGCCCGCGCAATAATCGCATCACTAATCTCGTTCGACGTAAATGAATAGGCCAGAAAATGAATGCTAACCTGCGCACCATTAATCAGTTCCACAATCCGGGCGCGCGCCCCATCATCCGGGGAAAACCACGCCTCAAGCGGGGTATTGTTCACCGTTAACGGACGACCTCCCTCCTCCCGTGGAGACCTGTCCCCGAAGACCTCACCCTCAAACATCTCCTCAAACTCAGCCAGATACACCCCTGCTACATCCGCGCTGCCGATCCAGATCAGGTTATTGTCATTGCGATATGCCCCATTGAGCGTGAAATTCATCGAACCCGTCCACACCCCCTGACGATCAACAATCACAAACTTGTTGTGCATCCACCCATCGTCACTGTCATCCTCCACCACTGGAATCCCCGCCTCGATCAACTGCTGGACTTCCTCCTCGTCCGCGTAATCCGCCTCAATCACCACCCGTACCGATAGCCCGCGCGCGTGGGCATCCAACAGTGCATCCCGCACACTCCACAGATTCAACTCATACGCCGCGATATCCACACTCACCTGCGCCTGCTCAATTGACTCGGCCAGGGCTTCGTCCGGCCCGCCGCTGAACCTTTCTAATGTCCGGTCAGTGAAGAAGACTGCGTACCACGTCCCCAACGCAGGCTTTGGAACCAGGGTCTCTTTCGGCGGTGCGGTGACGACCGTCAGCGACCCCGGCCCGGTCAGCGCAAGAAAATAGGTCGCAAAGATTGCAAGACTCGCAATGGAAAGGAGTGCGAGAGGGGTTTTGGCGGAGCGATCCATAATTACTCCCACGGCACCTGCGGCGAGCGGTAAAAATTTATCTCCATCGCCGTAAACCGCGACCCATGCACGGCCAGCCGAAGACGGTACTCTTCCCAACTCCTGCCCTCCTCGGGCGACCAGCCAATCTCCGCATAACCGGGCAGCCGGGGGAAGGCCATAAACTCAATGTCCTCCATGTTTTCTATCGTTTCCGACCAGAGCGGAGCCTCTACCCCCAGAACATTTTCTTCAGCAATCCCCGCGAGAAATTTGACCGGATCCCAGGAATACCCGTCCTTCACTTCAATCAACCCCGCCCAATCCAGGCCAAGCGGCGATGAAGCGTCATATTTCATATCCAGGTATGCTTTGGAGGCTGGTGACATGATTACAAGACCATCCCGCCGGGCAATCTTTTGGGCAAGCTCATTGTTCCATAATTGCACAATGGCATCGGGCTGCAAATCTGCCTGGGCGACCTCTTCCCAACCAATCATTTGTTTCCCGTGCGCGGCGACGATTTCCTGCACCCGTTCGATGAAGTGTTTGTAATCGTCGGACGCGGTCGCGGCAGCCTCATCCCCGCCGATGTGAAAATACGGGCCGGGCGTCAGCGCGGCGATTTCACCAATCACGTCGTCGAGAAATTCGTAGGTGATTTCCTTATCCACGCACAGGGAACTAAACCCGACTTTTGTCCCTGTGTACAGGTCCGGGGCTTTTCCGTCGCAGTTCAATTCGGGGTACGCAGCCAGCGCGGCGTTCGTGTGGCCGGGCATGTCAATCTCGGGGACGACGATCATATACCTGGCCTGGGCATACGCGACGAGATCGGCGTATTCGGCCTGGGTGTAGGAACCGCCGGGGCCGCCACCCACCTCGGTGCTACCGCCCACCCCCGCCAGGTCAGGCCAGGACTCGATCATGATCCGCCAACCCTGATCGTCGGACAGATGGATGTGAAAGCGGTTGATCTTGAACGCCGCGGCGAGATCCATGTAGCGCTTTACTTCGTCTATAGAGAAAAAATGCCGGGAAACGTCCAGCATCACTC